>NZ_VFUI01000027.1:0-47818 GCF_006440535.1 Mesorhizobium sp. B2-5-13
GCCGAGCAGGCTCCTGCTGGCGAGGCAGCGCCCGCCACCGACGAGCAGCAGCCGCGCAGGAAGAAGCGCGACCAGCAGCAGCAGCAGCAGACCGAGCAGGCTCCCGCCGGCCAGGCTGCACCCGCCACCGACGAGCAGCAGCCGCGCAGGAAGAAGCGCGACCAGCAGCAGCAACAGCAGCAGCAGACCGAGCAGGCTCCCGCCGGCCAGGCTGCACCCGCCACTGACGAGCAGCAGCCGCGCAGGAAGAAGCGCGACCAGCAGCAGCAGACCGAGCAGGCTCCCGCCGGCGAGGCGGCCCCTGCCAACGACAACCAGCCGACCAAGCCCGGCAGGAAACCCAAGCAGGATCAGCAGAAAGAGGCACCGGCCGCCGTGCCGGAGACCGCCCCGACGCCGAAGCAGGCTCCTGCCGGCGAAGCGGCGCCGAAGGTTGAACCGGCCCCCGCCGGCGAGCAGCCTCCCGCCCAAGGCGAACAGTCCCAGGACAAGACGAAGAAGCACGGCAGGAAACCGGCTGGCGAACAGCCTACGACCGGCGAGCAGCCTGCGAACGGCGAACAGCCGCAGACGGGCAAACAGCCCGCCACCGGCGAACAGCCGGCGACCGGAGAGCAGCCCGCTACCGGTCGACAAGCCGCGCCTGTCCAGGGCGAAAACCCGGTTCAGGGCGAAGCACCCGCCGACAAGAACGCCGCCCCTATCCTCGACAGCCAGAAGGATGCCAGGCGCAAGGGTCGCGTCGAGAATGGCCAGGGTGGCCGGACGCCCGCCAACCAGCCCGCCAACCAGAATGGGGAAGAGCAGAATGGTGGGCAGCAGAATGGTGGCCAAAATGCCCAGCAGGGCGGTGAGCAGGGCCGCAAGCCGGTAGTGGCCCCGGTGGATCAGGGCCCGCCTCCAACCGACGATAGGGCCGCCCAGGAGGCGATCAGGCCCGAAAAGATCGTGCCGGTCACTCAGGAGCAGGGCAAGCGCCTCGAGCGCGCGCCTGACGAGGACATTCGTGAGCGCCGCCGGCCCAAGGGCGTTGACGTGCTCAAGGAGATCGGTGACCGGGTCATCGTCCAGTTCAACAACCAGACGTTCGTCCAGAGCAATGACCGCCCGCGCCTGACCCGCGGCGCCAAGGATGTCTACTACGAGGACCTGCCGCAGGGCCGCACACGCGAGACGGTCGAGCGCGACAATGGCTTCCGGATCGTTACCATCCGCAACCGCTACGGCGACATCCTGCAGCGGTCGCGCATCGCCCCCGACGGTCGCGAATATGTGCTGAGCTATGTCGACGAGCGCAGCTACCAGGACGAAGAGGACTGGCGCGATCCCGGCGATGACCTGCCGCCTATGCGGCTGACCATCCCGCGCCGGGATTATATTCTCGATTCCGAGGATGTCGAAAGCGACGACGACTACTATACCTTCCTCGAACAGCCGCCGGTGGAGAAGGTGCAGCGCCTCTATTCGATCAACGAGGTCAAACGTTCGGCCCGCGTGCGTGACATTGCCCGGCGCATCGACCTCGATACGCTGAACTTCGAATTCGGCTCCTCTTCGATCTCCGACACCGAGGTGCAGAAGCTCCAGGGTGTCGCCGACGCCATGGAGAAGCTGTTGAAGAAGAACCCGGCGGAGACCTTCCTGATCGAAGGCCATACCGACGCCGTCGGAACGCCGGAGGCGAATCTTGCCTTGTCGGATCGCCGTGCCGAAGCGGTTGCGGAAGCGCTGACCAATGCCTTCGGCATCCCGGCCGAGAACCTGACGACACAGGGCTATGGCGAGGAGTATCTGAAGGTCGACACCTCGGCGCCCAACCGCGAGAACCGGCGTGTCGCCATCCGCCGCATCACCCCTCTGGTGGCGCCGGTGGCGAGCAACAATTGACCGGCCTTTCCAGCGGCTTGCAGTAATTTCTGGAATCAGGCCGGCAACAAGGTCCCATCCCGGTCAACCGGGATGGGCTGGAACCATGGGCAGCAGGACCGGGTCAACAAGAATTGTACAGCCATTAGAGCCAACTCATTGAATCACTGGGCTTCCCACCCCAGATTCTTCTCTGGGCGTTCCCTGCCCCGTCCCGACTCCAGCGGGACGTAATGAGCCCCGCCGGCCCTCACCGGCGGGGTTTTTTGTTTCAGATCCATCTTGCAAATGGTGGCATGGTGGCCGGAATACGCTCTCAATGCCGACCAGAGAACAACCGGAACTGTCCATGAAGCGGAGCCGGCAGGCGGATAAGGGCAGCGCCAGTGGCGGGTAACGCTCCCTAATAGATGCTTTTGACGTTCGTATCGGAATTGGCAAACACCTCGTCGGGAACAAAAAAATCTCCCGCCAACGGCCCGGTCGCGCCTGGCGCATAGACCGAGAAATCGCTGACGCCCTCGGCGCGCAGCACCTCCTCGTCGATGTAGAAATTGCCCGTCGCCTCGCGCGACGGCCGCATGAAGATCGCATGCGCGGCATCGGCCATGATGTCTGGCGACCGGCTCATCGCCGCCACCGTCGCCCCACCCAGAAGATTGCGCACCGCCGCAGTGTCGATGGTCGAGATCGGCCACAGCGAATTGACGGCGATGCCGTCCTTGGCGAATTCCGCGCTCATGCCCAGCGTGCACATCGACATGCCGAACTTGGCCATGGTGTAGGCGACGTGGTTCTTGAACCATTTGGCCTTCATGTCGAGCGGCGGCGCCAGATTCAGGATGTGAGGGTTTTTAGCCAACTTCAGGTGCGGGATGCACATTTTGGAGACGAGGAAGGTGCCGCGCGCGTTGATCTGATGCATCAGGTCGTAGCGCTTCATGTCGGTTTCCAGCGTGCCGGTAAGCTGGATGGCACTGGCATTGTTGACGCAGATATCGATGCCGCCGAATTTCTCGACGGTCCTGGCGACCGCCTCGGCGACCTGCCCGTCTTCGCGGATGTCGCACAGCATCGGCAGCGCCTTGCCGCCCGCCTTCTCGATCTCTTGCGCCGCGCTGTAGATCGTGCCCGGCAGCTTGGGATGCGGCTCTGCGGTCTTGGCCGCGATCGTCACATTGGCGCCGTCACGCGCGGCGCGCAGCGCGATCGCCAGCCCGATGCCGCGCGACCCGCCGGAGATGAACAGCGTCTTTCCCTTGAGCGACATTTTTCCTCCGCGTCCTCATACTTCTTTGTACGATCCTTGCCCGCGCAGCAGGGGGATACAAGAGCTTGTGACGGCAAGCCATGGTGACGCTGCGGAGGCTGGCTGGCCGAGTGCCTGAAACATGTTGGATTGACCCGGAGTCTGGTGTATATTCTATACAGATAGGTAGAATATAGAATGGCACTCTCGATCAAGAACATGGAAGTCGAGCAATTGGCGCGTGAACTCGCCCGCCGCCGCCGCGTGTCCGTGACCGAGGCGATCCGTCAAAGCCTTGAGCGCGAGGTTGCGCGCGAACGGTTGGTGCCTCGTGATGAAGCAAGCGACCTATTTCAACGGTTGATGGCAATTTCCGATAGCGCCGGAAAAATCCCCAAGCGCGAAAATGCGATGACTGACGACGAAATCCTCGGTTACGACGAATTCGGAATCCCGACGAAATGATTATCGATTCCTCGGCCTTGGTCGCCATTTTGCGTGTCGAGCCGGGCTTCGAACGTTTCGTGCTCGCGATCACGCAAGCCAAGAGACGGTTGCTGGCAGCGCCAACCTTTCTTGAAACCACCATGGTGCTCGCGGGCGGCCGGCAGGATGAAATCCTGGATCGCCTCGACCGCTTCCTGCGCACCGCCTCGATCGAGACAACCGACTTCACCGCCGACCATGCAGCTGTCGCCCGGCAAGCCTTTCTGCGTTACGGCAAGGGCCGGCACCCGGCGGCGCTGAACTTCGGCGACTGCATCGCCTACGCCACGGCCCGGCTCGAAGCCATGCCGCTGCTCTTCAAAGGTGATGATTTCCGCCTGACCGATATCGAAGCGGCGGTCTGATCGATATCAGACCAGCACCAGCCCCTGTCGCATGGCAATGGCGATGGCGTCCGTACGATTGGCGGCGCCGAGCTTGATCAGGATCGCGGCGACGTGGAACTTCGCCGTATGCACGGAAATGTTGAGCCGCCGCGCGATCACCTTGTTGGGCGCGCCTTCGGCGAGCAGCGCCAGCACTTCGGCCTCGCGTGGCGACAGCGCCGGCCGGGCGGCGTGCTCGTCCAGAACTTCATCCTCGAACGGCTCGCCATCGCCGGCGTGGAAATCCTCACGGCGTCCGGGCGCGCGGCCATTGCCCGATATGCTGTAGCCAGCGGCGGCCAACCGCGCCGCCGCGGCGATCAGCAGGTCGTCCGCGCCGGCGGGCATGACGGCAGACACTTCGCCGGCAGGCCGCTCGCCGCCGGCGCGCGCCGACAGCAGCACCCGTGGCACCGAGGCCGGCACGGCATCACCGCTCCTGTCGTCGACGATCGCGACATCGGCCCTGCCGCCGCCAACGACCACCGGCAACAGGTCATCGCTGGCGGCAAGCGAAGCGGCCAGGCGCTCGGCGCGCCCGGCATCGCCAAGCGCGATCAGCACCACCAGCCGCCGCGAAGCCGCACTGTCGGTCCCGATCCGGTCGCTGGCGAGTGCTTCCATCATTCCTCTCAGCTCAGCGGCTTTTCGCCGATGATCAGCACGACGTCGCGCTGTTCGCCGCCCCGCACGACACCCAACGTCACCGAAGCACCGGCACTGTCAGGCCCGAGCCGGCGGATCAGGTCGCGCGGGCCATGCACGGCCTCGCCGTTCCACGCCACGATGATGTCGCCGAGTGAGAGGCCGGCGGCCTTGGCCGGGCCATTGTCGTCGAGGCTCATCACCATTGCGCCATCTGCGTCGCGATCACGCACCGGATGCAGGCCAGCGCCGAGATAGCCGCGTGCGACATGGCCCTTTTCGCGCAGCGTCGCCACCGCGCGTTCGATCGTCTCGTAGGGCATGACCAGCGCACGGCCGCGAGGCCCGAACAACAGCATGCCGATCAGCGCGCCCTTGGCGTCGAGCACCGGGCCGCCCTCGAAGCGGCCGCCGGCGCCGACGGCCAGGTTGATGCGCCGGTCGATGGTGCCGCCGCGCATCGAGCGCCAGGCCGGCCCGACTTCGCCGACCGAGCCGGACACGGCCAGTGCTGAACCCTGGCTGCTGCCGATGGCAATGGCGATGTTGCCCGGCCGAACGGCATCGGCCCTGGCAAGGACAGGCGCGGTCGCCGCATCGGCGGGCTTCAGCAGGGCGACGCCCGTCGAAGGATCGCGGCCGACCAGTTCGGCCTTCACCGTCGCGCCGGAGGCCAGCGTCAGTTCGATCTCCTCGCCGGTCTCGACGGCCTCCTCGGCGGTGACGAAATAGCCGTCGCGCCAATGGAAGGCGCTGGCCGTGCGGTGGTGATGGGTGGCGAAGCTCGCCGTCGCCGGCGCGGCTTTCGCTGCCAGATCGGCGATGGCGTCTGAAAACGCGCTCAAATTGAAGTCGCTCATAAGGGTCTCCTGGGTTTCTTGCATGTCCCAGATATCGCTCGACGGCGCGCTTGCGGGTACTCGCCTGACGGCTAGTTGCGGGCTTGACTGGCCATCTGGTCAGGTCGCGGCGGTTCGGGCCGCTCCGCACATATAGTGCGTGTCGCGCAAAAGTGCTCACCGGTTTTGGGACAACGACACGCATGTAACAAACGCATCGTTGTGCCTGAAATCACGGAGCCCGCTCATGGCCCTCGCCGCCCCCAAAATCCAATCCGACGACACCTTGCTCGACGCCTATTCCGAAACAGTAGCGGACGCTGTCGATCGCATCGGCCCGGCCGTCTGCCGCATCGAGCGCATCGGCGGCCCGGGCGGCCATGGGTCGGGCTTCGTCATCGCGCCGGATGGGCTGGTCGTCACCAATTTCCATGTCGTGGGTGACGCCAGAACAGTGCGCGTCTCGATGCCGGACGGCGCCTCCAGCGAGGGCCGCGTGCTCGGCCGCGATCCCGACACCGACATCGCCTTGGTGCGCGCCGATGGCAGCTTCGCCGATGTGGCGCCGCTCGGCGATTCCAAGCGGCTGCGGCGCGGCCAGATCGCGATTGCCATCGGCAATCCGCTGGGCTTCGAATGGACGGTCACCTCGGGCGTGGTCTCGGCGCTCGGCCGCTCGATGCGCGCCTCGACCGGCAGGCTGATCGACGACGTCATCCAGACCGACGCCGCGCTCAACCCCGGCAATTCTGGTGGGCCGCTGGTGTCGTCGGCGGGCGAAGTGATCGGCGTCAACACCGCCATGATCCACGGCGCGCAAGGCATTGCCTTCGCCGTCGCCTCCAACACCGCCAGGTTCGTCATTTCCGAGATCATCCGCTTCGGCCGCGTGCGCCGCGCCTTCATCGGCGTCTCCGCCGACACCGTAAACCTGCCGCGCCGCGCGGCGTTGCTGTCGCAGGTTTCGACCAGCACGGCCGTGCGGCTGCGCAGCGTCGAGAAGGACGGCCCGGCGGCCAAGGCAGGTCTCAAGGAAGGCGACATCATCGCCGCCATCGACGGGCGCCCGGTGACGGGCGTCGACGATCTCGTGCGCATGCTCGACGCCGAGCGCATCGGCCGCGAGACGCTGTGCACCGTGGTACGCCGCACCGGCGTCAGCCAGGTGGCGGTGACGCCGGTGGCAAGGGCTGGTTGAGGCTGCCGCTCACACCCCCGCCGCGCCTTCGGCATACTGCGCCAGGAACTCCTCGCTGGGCGGGATCGGCTTGATGACGTCGATCAGCACGCCGTTGGGATCCTTGGTGATGAAGTGGCGCTGGCCGAAGGGCTCGTCGCGCAGCGTGCGCAGGATCGGCAGGCCGGCGGCGGTGATCCGTTCGTAGACTGCGTCAGGATCGCGGACCTCGAAATTGATCAGCAGGCCCGAGGTGCGCCCCCGCCCCTCCTCAGGGATCGTCTCGTGGTCGCCCTGGACGATGCCTAGGTTGACCCTGCGTTTGTCCACCGATTGGAGGTGCACGTACCAGTCGCTCGTAAACAGCGGCTGGAAGCCGAAATGCTCGACATAAAAGGCGGCCGTGCCGGCGACATCGCCGGTCATCAGCACCGGGTAGTAGCTCGTCGTCTTCATCTTTCCTTCTCCCGTCAATTAACATACAGTCTGCATGTAAATCGAATTAACATACAGGCTGCATGTATGCAACAGGAATCCGGGCGCCGCTCGAACCGCGACCGCACCGAGGCGACACGCGCCGACCTGATCGCGGCGGCGCGCAAACTGTTTACGGAAAAGTCCTACGCCGAGACCGGCACGCCGGAGATCGTTGCCGCCGCAGGCGTGACGCGCGGCGCGCTCTATCACCACTTTGCCGACAAGCAGGCACTTTTCGCCGCCGTGGTTGAACAGGAAGCGGCGGCTGTGACGCGGGAGATTGACCGCGCCTCCCCGCCTTCGCTCAGCGCCCGCGATGCGCTGATTGCCGGTTCCGATGCCTATCTCATGGCCATGCGCGCGCCCGGCCGCACGCGGCTCTTGCTGCTCGACGGCCCGGCCGTGCTCGGCCGCACCGCCATGGACGCGATCGATAGTCGCCATGGCAACCGCTCGCTGCGTGAAGGCCTTGTCGCCGCCATGCGGGCACGATCGATGACAAAGCTGCCGGCGGAGGCGCTGACGGCGCTGCTCGGTTCTGCTTTCGACCGCGCTGCGCTCGCCATCGAGGCGGGCGCATCAGCCGAGGACTACCGCGCCGTCCTGATGGCGCTGATAGACGGACTGTCCCGCGCCTGATGCAGGTCGCCCAAAGGTGGCCCACGCTACTCAACTGTCCGTCCAGCGCCGGAACAACGCACTGGCGTTTACGCCTCCAAAGCCGAAGCCATTGGAGATCGCATAATCCATCTCCATTGGCCGGGCGTGGTTTGCGACGAAGTCGATCCCGTCGCCGGCCGGATCGGGGGCACTCAAATTCAGGGTCGGCGGTGCGACCTGGTCCCTGAGCGCCAGGATCGTGAAGATCGCCGCAAGCCCGCCCGCGGCTCCGAGCAGGTGCCCGGTCGCCGACTTCGTTCCGCTGACGGCGATGCTGAAATCCGCGCCAAAGACCCTTTTGATCGCCTCTATTTCCCCCGCATCGCCGACCGGCGTGGAGGTCGCATGCGCATTGAGGTGGCGGACCTCACGCGGCGAAATACCGGCTTGCGTGATCGCGATCTCCATGGCCCGCCGCGCACCGTCGCCATCCTCGGGGCCGGAGGTGATGTGATAAGCGTCCGCCGTCGTGCCGTAGCCGACGAGCTCGGCGAGCGGCTTGGCGCCGCGCGCAAGCGCGTGGCTCAATGCCTCGATGACCAGGATTCCGGCTCCTTCGCCCATGACGAAGCCGTCACGCAGCATGTCGAAGGGACGGGAGGCCTGATCGGGACGGTGATTGAAGGAGGTCGAAAGGGAGCGTGCGGCGGCAAAGCCGCCGAGGCTGACCGCATTCATGCAGGCTTCCGTTCCACCGCACACCGCGATGTCGGCTTCATTGGAGCGGATGAGACGCGCCGCATCGCCGATCGCCTGGATGCCGGCCGCGCACGCCGTCACCGGAGCGCCGAGCGGGCCTTTGAACCCATATCGGATCGAAATCTGTCCCGCCGCCATGTTCACCAGGAACGATGGCACCGTGAACGGCGAGAGACGCCGAACACCGCGCTGATCGACGGTTCGCACGGCTTCGGTTATCGCGGGAAATCCTCCGATACCCGAAGCGATGATCGTCGCGGTGCGGGCCCTGTCGTCGTCCGAGACCGGCTTCCACCTCGCCTGGGCCAGCGCCTCTTCCGCCGCTGCCAATGCGAAGAGAATGAAGCGGTCCGCCCTGCGCTGTTCCTTCGGAACCAGGACGGTGTCTGGATCGAAGCCGGCCTCGGGGTCCTCCTGCAAGGAGGGAACAATTCCGCCGACTTTCGCCGGCAGGTCTCCCACCATTTCAGCCGGCAGGCTCCGAATGCCCGAGCGGCCAGCCAGGAGCCGCGACCAGGAAGTCGCCGCGTTGGCTCCGAGGGGGCTAACTGCTCCCATGCCTGTAATG
Source organism: Mesorhizobium sp. B2-5-13 (assembly GCF_006440535.1). Classification (NCBI taxonomy): domain Bacteria; kingdom Pseudomonadati; phylum Pseudomonadota; class Alphaproteobacteria; order Hyphomicrobiales; family Phyllobacteriaceae; genus Mesorhizobium; species Mesorhizobium sp. B2-5-13. The sequence continues at coordinate 9,053 of NZ_VFUI01000027.1, forward strand.
ACGATACGACGCATGTCTGCTCCAGCTTCTGTTTGATCCGTTCGCGCGGCGGCGCCGTGCCGACGCTCGATCGCGATCGCTTCTATTCCCGCGCGGCCGCAATTCGCCTGACTTCGCCGGCGGCGGCATCGAGAAAACGTTGCGACATCCCTTCATCGCTAAGGATACGGGAGATCGTCACGGCCCCCACCATCAGCGACAGCATCGCCATGGCCTTGCGATGGGTTTTTGGACCTTCTGCCGCCGGCATCAATTCGTCGATAACCTCAAGGTGAGCTGCGATCCCATCCTGGAAGGGGCCCCTCACTTCCTCGCTTTGACGCGCCGCGTCCGAACCAAGCGCCACGATCGGACAACCGTTGCTCTTCTCTTCGCGATGTCCAGGCGAAAGGTAGAGCCCGATAACGGCTTCAAGGGGATCAGGGCTCCCGGCAGCAACAGCCGACCATCTGCGGGTTGCGTGCTCCATCGCTCGCCGCGATGCCTGCGCCGCCAAGTCCTCCTTGGATTCGAACTGCTTGTAGAAGGCGCCTTGGGTCAGCCCGGCACCCTTCATCAGATCCTTCAGCCCGATGCCGTCAAAGCCGTGCTCTCGAAATAGACGGCTTGCCGCGTTGATCACCGCTTCGCGATTTGCTTCCGCCTGCGTGCGATTGACTCGCATGTCGACCTCAATTTAGATTTTTTCCAACATCTATAACAGGGATAGAGTTCCATTGCAATCTAACCTAAATCTGTCCCAATCCGCGGTGGGGAATGAGATGGCGACGCAACCGGAACCCTCCAATCTCGTTATGGCAGGGCATCCTCAAGGCTCACATTCGGGACCGACACATGAAAAAGACCTACGAAAAACCGACGCTACGCAAGCACGGGAAATTGACCGCCCGCACCGCGCAGATCGTGGTTTCCGGGGTGACGATAATCCAGTGATTTCTCGGATGCCCGGGTCAGATGCCGGAGCCGGACACGCCATGGGTCTCCGGCTCCTCTTCGGGCACCTCGCCCGGCTCGAACTCGTTGAAGCAGCCGAGCCCGCGCTTGAACCGGTCGATCAACCAGGCGGCCGCCGGCTTCGGGCTGCGATCGTTGCGGTGCATGGCGAACAATGGCGAACTCACCTCCTTGTAAGGTTCGAGATCAAGCTCCACCAGGCGGCCGCTGGCCAGATCGTCGGCGATCAACCAGCGCGGCAGCCCACCCCAGCCCAGCCCCTCGCGCATCAGTATGTGCTTGGTGCGCACGTCGGTCAGGCGCCAGGTGCGGTAGGCGAAGACGCCGTAATCACGTCCCTTGGTGCGCTCCGACTGATCGGTGACGACAAGCTGCGTGTGCTCGCGCACATCCTCGAGCGCCACCGGCTTCGGCAGCTGTGCCAGCGGATGGCTGGGTGCGGCCGCCGGCACCAGCGACATGAAGCCGATGCGCACGAGATGCACGTCGACATCGCCCAGCAAGCCTCCAATGCCCAGATCGGCCTGTCCGTTGACGACGAGGTCGGGAATGAGACCGAGCGTGCCGATATGCAGGCGCAGCATCACGGTCGGAAACCGCGCCTCGAATGCCTGGAGCACCCGCACCAGTACGGGGGAAGGCAATGCCACGTCCACCGCCAGCGCCACCTCGGCCTCCAGCCCGTGATGGTGCCCGTCGACGCGCGAGCGCATCCGCTGCAGCACGCCAATCATGCGCCGCGCGTCTTCCAGCATCGCCCGGCCGATCTCGGTCAGTTGCGGCTCGCGCGTGCCCTCGCGCTCGAACAGCTTCAGCCCGAGCTGCGCCTCGAGATTGGCGATGCCATAACTGATGACGGATTGTGCCCGGTTGAGCTTGCGACCGGCGGCCGAGAAACTGCCGGTGTCGGCAACCGCGACAAGGATCTGGAGCTGGTCGAGGGTCGGGTTCGGCTGCATCGTTGTGTATCTATTTTATAGATGGATCGTATAGAAAATATACCAGTTTATCGGATGGATCGATAGCCCATATATGTCGGGACAATTCATTCAACTGGAGAGACCCGCCATGTCCATTCTTCTTGTTACCTCGAGCCCCCGCGGCGCTGCCTCGCACTCGACCCGCATCGCCACCGAGTTCGCTCAGAAGCTTCTCGCCGCCGACCCATCGAACACGCTGGTCGTGCGTGACCTCGTCGCCAACCCGCTGCCGCATATCGATGCCGACTATGCGACCGGCATCTACACGCCGGCCGATGCCCGCACCCCGCGCCAGGCCGAGGTGGTGGGCGTTTCGGACGCGGTGCTGGACGAACTGTTTGCTGCCGACACGGTGATCCTCGCCACCGGCTTCATTAACTTCAACATCTCCTCGACCCTGAAGTCCTGGGTCGACCACATCGCCCGCTCCGGCCGGAGCTTTGCCTATGGCGAGAATGGTCCCAAGGGCCTCGTCACCGGCAAGAAGGTCTATATCGTGCTGGCTTCGGGCGGCATCTATTCCGAGGGCGCGGCCGTGCAGTTCGATCACGCCATTCCCTATTTGCGCGGCGTGCTCGGCTTCCTCGGCATGACCGATGTCGATGTCATCCGCATCGAAGGCGTCGGCATGGGCCCGGACGCGGTCACTGCGGCGCTCGCCAAGGCGACCGCCAAGGTCGACGCCGTGGTGGCCAGCCAGCAGGCTGCTGCTGCCGCGTAAGGCTCTGGATAATCTGAACTCGAAAGGCAGGCGTTCGCGCCTGCCTTTTCGTTTCAGCCGATCAGATGCCGCAAGAGGCCGGCCGAAGCGACCCCGATCAGCACGGTCGGCAGCATGGAAAGCCGCGTTGCCGCCGCCAGCGTGACGGCCAACGCCGCAAGATCAGCCGGATTCCGCGACACGAAGGCCGGCGCGATGACAGAGATCAGCACGCAGCCGGGCGCTGCGTCCATCACCGCCGTGGCGCGGGTGCTGAGCACGCGGTTGCGCAGCACGACATAGCCGCCGATCCGCGTCAGATAGGTGACGCCGGCCATCAGCACGATGGTGAGAAGGGTTGTCGTGTTGATCATGCATCACCTGCCAGCAACCAGGCCGCGACCAGCCCCGACACAGCACCCGCCGCGACATACCAGGCGCCGGGAACGAAGAGATAGACAAGCGCGGCGACTGCCAGGCTGACGAGCCACGGTCGCGCGGCGGCAAAGCCTTTCCACATGCCGTGCATCAGCACCAGGAAGACGGCCGGAAACGCCATATCGAAACCATAGGTCTCGACATCGCCCAGCATCGGGCCGAGCAAGGCGCCGAGCGTCGTGAAGGCTACCCAGGTGAGATACATCGCCAGCGCCGCGCCCATATAATAGCGCGGGCTGAAGGCCGGGCCGATGCCCGCGGCGGCACGCTGTTTGGCATCGGCCAGGCCAAGTGCCCAGCTTTCGTCGCACATGAAGAACAGCGCCGGGAAAACCTTGCGCCGCGGTAGCTCGCGCAGGAACGGCGCGAGCGCCGCCCCCATCAGCAGATGACGGCTGTTGACCAGGAAGGTGATGGCGACAATGAGCAGGATGTGCGGCGGTGACGTCCACAACTGGATCGCCGCGAATTCCGAACCGCCGGCGAAGTTCAGGCCGGTCATCAGGGATAACTCGACCGTGCTCAGCCCCTTCTGCGTGGCCTGGGCGCCAAGCACGAGCGCGTAGGGAATGGTGCCGAACAGCACCGGCGCGCAGGACATCACACCACGGCGGAACTCGGATTCCGAACCATTGCCGGCTGCCTCGACTGCCTGTGAAACGCTCATGGTCTGCCATAGGCCGGCCTCGCAGCCGCCCTGCCCTGCGTTTGGAATTTCGTGATGTCAGGGGCGAAACATACCTACACCTCCCGGCAATTTGGTTGCGAAGATTGTTGTCTTTCGCCAAATTTTGGCATTGAATGTCACATATCCGCAGGAAAATGGAATTCGACGCCATGAAGCTCGACGACATCGACAAGCGCATCCTGCGGGCACTGCAGCGCGACGGCCGCATGGCCAACAAAGATCTGGCCAATGAGGTCGGCCTGTCGCCCTCGCCTTGCCTGCGGCGCGTCAAGCTCCTGGAGGAAGCCGGCGTCATCGACCGCTATGTCGCCGTGCTCAATCCAGCCAGCATCGACAAGGGCCTCACCTTCTTCACCCGGATCTGGCTGAAGACGCAGGACGAGGACACGATCGAGCACTTCGCCACCGAGGTGGCCAAGCTGCCGCAAGTGATGGAATGCTATCTCATGCTAGGCGACTGCGACGCCCTGGTGCGCGTGGTGGCGGCTGATATCAACGACTATCGCCGTTTCCAGTCGGAGCATCTGAGCCGCATCAAGGGCGTGCAGAACGTCAAGACCGACGTTCCCAGCTGGACGATCAAGTACACATCGGAACTGCCGATCTGAGCCTTTGAAATATCTCTCAGCGCATTTGACGAGGCGCAGGCCATCGCCTGGCCCTATAAGAATTTCCATCTGGAATGTCGATCCGAGCACGCCTCGAACGTCCTTGGGACGCAACCGGAATTGCCGGGCGGCGTCGAAAGATCGATCCTGTTCCCGGCTGGGAGAAGAAACATGAATCATTCCTACCGTTGGGTCATCGTCGCGGCTGGCGCGCTGATGTCCTGTGTCGCCATCGGCACGATGTTTTCGCTGGCGATTTTCCTCGAGCCAATGGCGATCGATACCAACTGGTCGCGCGCGGGCATTTCGAGCGCCATGACGCTCAACTTCCTGGTGATGGGCCTCGGCGGCTTCGCCTGGGGCGCCCTGTCCGACCGGTTCGGCGCCCGCATCGTCGTCACGATCGGCGCCGTGCTGCTCGGGCTGGCGCTGGTGCTGGCAAGCCGCGCCGGGTCGCTTCTCACCTTCCAGATCACCTATGGCGTGCTCGTCGGGCTCGCGGCAAGCGCCTTTTTCGCACCGATGATCGCGCTGACATCAGGCTGGTTCGACACCAATCGCGGGCTAGCGGTATCGCTGGTCTCGGCCGGCATGGGCGTGGCGCCGATGACGATCTCGCCTTTCGCGCGCTGGCTGATCTCGGCCTATGAATGGCGCGCCGCCATGTTCGACATCGGCCTCCTGGCCTGGGTGCTCCTGCTGCCCGCCGTCCTTCTGGTGCGCCAGCCGCCGAAACCCGCCGCCTCCGGTGCGGCCGCGGCACCAGTCGCCGAAGGCGCCGGCCTGACGGTCGGGCAGGCGCTGCGCTCGCCCCAATTCATCGTGCTGGGGCTAACCTTCTTCGCCTGTTGCGCGGCCCATTCCGGCCCGATCTTCCACATGGTCAGCTACGCCATGCTGTGCGGCGTCGCCCCGATGGCCGCGGTCTCGATCTACAGTGTCGAGGGTCTGGCTGGCCTCGGCGGCCGGCTGCTCTATGGCGTGCTGGCCGACAGGCTGGGCGTCAAGCCGGTGCTGATCGTGGGGCTGGCGATCCAGGCGATCGTCATTGCCGCCTATCTCTCGATCAGCCAGCTCGACCAGTTCTATATGCTGGCCGTCATCTTCGGCGCCACCTATGGCGGCGTCATGCCTCTCTACGCCGTGCTGGCGCGCGAATATTTCGGCCAGCGCATTCTCGGCACCGTATTCGGCGCCGCCACCATGCTCTCCAGCCTCGGCATGGCGCTGGGGCCGCTTGCCGGCGGCATGATCTTCGACGCCTATGCCAGCTACCATTGGCTGTTCATCGGCTCGGCTCTCATCGGCCTGGGTGCCGCGGGCATAGCCATCGCCTTCCCGCCGCTGCCACGCACGGCGTTGCAGACGGCATAGTGCATGTCGCCCGGAAGTCTCCTCGGTTCCAGGATAACGACACGCATAAAATCAGGAGACACGGCCGGACGGCAATCGTGGCCAGATGACAAACGGGCTTGACGAGCCATGGCCGGTCAAGCCACCGCCTGCTTCGGCGTCACGCCGACTTGAGAACCGTGAACGGCCGCTTCTGAATGGCCCGTTTGGTCTGGAAATTCGCGGCCGGAGCCGGGCGGCCGACATGAAAGCCCTGGACTTTGTCGATGCCAAACTGGCGCATGAGGAGCATCTGCTCTTCGGTCTCCACCCCTTCGACCAGGATTTTGTGGCCGCGATTTCTGACCAGCGCGATGATATCCTGCAGCATCGCCATGCCCTTGGGTGTGCCGCAGTCGTGGAGAAACGAGCGGTCGATCTTGACCGTATCGAAATCGATGAGACGAAGCCACGAAAGGCCGGCGAAGCCCGTCCCGAAATCATCGAGCCATATTCTGATTCCGAGCAGCTTCAGATCGCTGATGCAGCGCAGGATGTCGGAGTGCATCTCCATCTCCAGCCCCTCGGTGATCTCGAAGGCCAGCCGGTTGCCGGTCACGCCGGTCTCGCCCAGAATGGTCGCGACCGATGTCGCGAAGCCGGGCGTCTTGAGCTGGATCGGCGAGACGTTGACGCTGACGACGCGCACGTGATCCTGCGCCAGGAGTTCGGCGCACACGGTCCTTATTGCCCAACGCCCGAGCTCGAGGATGGCGCCGGTTCGCTCCGCGACGGGAATGAACAGGCTCGGCGGAACCAGGGTCCCGTCGAGCATCTTGAGACGCATCAGCGCCTCCACGGCCTCGACCCGGCCCGACGCGACGTCCTGGATGGGCTGATAGACAAGCGAAACGAGATCCTGGCCGATCGCGATCTTCAGCAAAGCCGCGAGATTCTCGCTCTCGTCGCTGCTCTGGGGATCGGTCGGATCGAACAGCCGGACACAATTTCGGCCGCCGGCTTTTGCCAGATAGAGCGCTCGATCGGCCTCGTGGATGATCTTCTCCAGCTTGGCGGCGGTCTGCTTCCTGGTGAATGCCGCGCCTACGCTCGCCGTCACGATCGCGATGCCATCCCGCCGCAACTCGTGCGCGATCGCCAGATTCTCCACCGTGCTGCAAATGGCTTCGGCGAGATCCGCGACCTGGTCTTTCCTGGCCATGCGAGCCAGGACGATGAATTCCTCCCCACCATAGCGGCCAATGGAGCCATCATATTGCTTGATCAGGTCGCTGAGCGCCTCGGCGACCTGGATCAGGCAACGGTCACCTTCCTGATGGCCATAGCAATCGTTGAACTTCTTGAAGAAGTCGACGTCGATGAGGATCGCCGCAAAACCATGGCCAAGCTTTTGCCAGTCATTCCAGTAGTCGCGCAGTTTCTCGTCGATGGCGCGCCGGTTCTCCAGGCCTGTGAGCGGATCCGTCCGCGACAGCCTGAGCAGGGCCTTGCCGCGCTCGGTGGCCTCATTGTGCTGGATCTTGGCCTCCAGCGCGTTGAGGAAGACGTTGTAGCGCTCTTCGTTCAGCTTCCAGTTCACATAGGATGTGAACGTGAAGCACGAAACGTAGAAAGTGCCAAACACCATCTTATATGCCAGCGACGCGGGTAGAAAGTAGTTCACCACATACAAGATGCACAAAATTATAGTCGACGTTATGATCGACACTTTGAAACGGAACGTGAAGAAGAGATTGGCGCTCATCATGAAAATGGTGCCGAAGACCATATAATAGGCGACGGTTTCCTTGTTCGCCCCCATGGAGGCGGGGTAAAGCCAGCCGATATAGCCGAAGATGATGGCCGCGGCGCAGGTTACGTCAAGCCAGTCCGTGGCGGCTCCCCTGCGAAGCTGTGCTTCCAGGACCAACAGTGCGGTCAGTCCGACAGCGAAGCGGGCCGTGATCGTGAGGGCGGCCACATCCGGTATCAGCAGCAGATCCGATACCGAAAACAAGACATAGATGACGACGGCGATCCAAAGGCCTGGCCTGGCTTCCTTCCTTCGCTTCGCCTGGGCTTCCGTACGGTAAAGGATGCGAAGTTCGGCCGCCCCCAGCTCCTGGCGGGGATCGTGCGGTTCCGAATCGACCGCATCGGCCACTCTGGATGACGCGCGTTCGTTCACGACAAATCCCGGCTGAAGGGCATCTCGCGTTCCGAATTCTTTTGCAGCTTCTGCCCCCAACGCAGACCGACTCCTTGGGCGCGACATCTCTTGCCGCGCGATCAAATGCAATGATGCAGGACAAGTTTCCGTTAACTCGAACCCGGAATCCCCTCCTTAAAAACCCCAAAGAATTGACATGGTTAGCGGGAAATTAATCATACCGATAAAATGCCCGCGACCCGACATTGGCAAACCGAATATTCTAAGCAATAAGTTAACTGACTGTTAACTATGGAGTCTTGGTGTGCAAACTGTCTTTGATGGCCAGAGTCTGATTACTGCGGAGGCAATTGCCAGTGGTCTCCGTCGAGGAAAGCCCGAGCATCATGGCGAAGCGTTCGAAACCGCTCGCGCGGAGCTGGCGCTCATCCTCTACGCGACGCAGCAACAGGTCGAGCAGCAAAAGTTTCCCGCCGAGATCGTTCGCCGCCTGCTGTCGCTTCTCAACGCGTTGCGTGCCAAGGTTCATCCCGACGTGTGGCAAGCCTTGATACCGGTGGCGCAGAACCACCCGATCCAGAAGTACTTTCTCGAGGATCCGCTGACGCATTGGTCCTTCACCAAGCCCAGGGGTTATTCCGGCGACGCGCAGTTGCTCGACTACATCTATTGTGACCCGCACGTGGCCGAGAGCGTGGCGAACGCCTCGGAGATCGGCAAGGCGCTTTACAGCCATACCCAGAACGTGCCGTCATGCGTCGCGGCACGGGAGCGCCGCGATCTGCTGACCCGCTATGTCGATGAGACCGCGGCCAAGAATGGACCGGAAACCGAAGTCCTGGCTATCGCGGCCGGCCATCTGCGCGAAGCGAACCGTTCGGCCGCATTGGCCGAGGGCGGCCTCAAGCGCTGGGTCGCGCTCGACCAGGATCCCCAGAGCGTCGGACTGATCGCGCGCGATTTCCAGGGCACCGCGGTCGAGGCCATCGACGGCTCGGTACGGACCGTGCTCACCAGGGGCCACAAGCTTGGCAAGTTCGATCTCATCTATGCCTCCGGGCTTTACGACTACCTCCAGCACAACGTCGCCGTGAAACTCACCAAGACCTGTCTGCAGATGCTGAAGCCGAACGGGACATTCCTGTTTGCGAACTACGCCGAGGGCACTCCTGACGCCGGCTACCGGGAAACGTTCATGGACTGGGTGCTGCTGCTGCGGTCGGAAGTCGACATGTGGAACATCATCAATGCCAGCGTCGACCGCAACACCGTGGAGGCGCAAGTGTACTTCGGCGAGAATCGCAACGTGCTCTACGGCGTCATCCAAAAGCGCGGCTAATACCACCTGGATGGCGCGCCGGCCAAGGACCTCGAGCGCTTCACGGAGTGCTCGAGGGCGTAAGCCCCCTCGCCCGCGATCCACGCCCTTTCGGAGACGCCTGGACCCTACCCGAAAATCCGATCTCCCTGCTCGTCGACGAGCTGGATGCCTTTCTTGATCGAGATGTCGACGGCGTCGTCCAGTCCGGCGAAACGGTCGGCACGGATGAATTTGTGCTCCTTCACCACGCCATCGACCTCCTTGGAGACGACGCCGCAGGTCTGGTACTGGCCTTCGTTCTTGTAGGGCGTGGCGCTGATCGTAAAACCCTTGTGCTCGACCTGCTTGGCGGGCGCGGCACTTGCGGGCTCGGCCGCTTCGCCGCCACCGCCGCCGAAAAGACGTTTCAGAAAAGACATCGCTCAAATCTCCTTGCCGCCTGCGATCGCCGTCGGTATGCGATTCATGACGCTGTCGGCCCAGCATGCGCGAATGTGCCGCCGCGTTCCAGCCCCCTGATGAAGACGGTGACTAGGAGCTCGATCTGCCGGTCGATCTCGTCCGCCTGCCGGCGCACGGACCTTGCCGCATAACCGCTGGTGACGATGCCATGCACGCTTGACCAGAGGGTTCGCGCGGCGATCCGGCGTGTGTCCTCGTCGAGATCGAAGCCGCCGTCGGCAAGGACGCTGGCGATGATCTCGAACAACTGGTCGAGCCGTGCCTCGTAGACGTCGGGCGCGGTCAGTACCGGACGCCGCCTGTTGAAGGCAAGCAGCGCCGGCCAGCTGCCGGGATGCGCCTCGACGAAGCGAACATAGGCGCCGGCCAGCGCCATCAGCCGTTGGCGCACGTCGGTGATGCCGCGCCTGCCAAGATCGGCCATCGCCGCAGCGCCGGCGATCCCCAACCGGTCGAGCAGCCGCATGTTGACTGCGCGGTGGACCCCGTCGAGATCGGAAAACAGATTGTAGACCGAGCCGACCGAGATGCCCGCCTGTTCGGCGATGGTCCTGGCCTTCAGATTGTCCATGCCGCCTTCGTTGAGCAGCGTCTCGGCAATGGCCAGCACCCGCTCGCCCGTCTCTTCCTTGTCCAGCGCCATATCAGTCCTTTTGGATGCGCGTGCCTTCGACGGCACGCTTTTTCGCACCCCCGACCTCCCTTCGTTTACCATATGCCGGATATCGTGAACAGCGTTCATAATTCTTTTGGCGCCGGGCACGGCCCGGCGGTGAAGGTGCGCGCCAGGGGCGTGCTCGAGCGCCTGAAGACCATCAACTGAAGATTTTTGGACCTGACCACGACCACATCAAACCCAACTTCGATCCAATCAAAGGAACACGACAATGAACGGCAATCAGACCTACATCATGTTCAACACCGTCTCGGTCGGCGCCGCCTACTTCATGCTTGGCCCGTCCCTGTGGCTGGCGCCGGTCGACCTGTCGACCAAGGGCTACTGGGCCATGGGCATCCTGCTGCTCACCGGCAGCCTGGTGAACTGGTCAAGTACCGCACCGACGAGCGCATCTCCGCCGAGACCACCGCCAAGATCGAAAAGGCGCGCAACGAAAAGCTGATCAGCGAATATGTCGGCAAGGAATGATGCCGGCATGGCCTGACGAGAAAAGCCCGGGTCTCCCCGGGCTTTTCTGTTGGGCTTTCGCGCTTCAAGAGACGCGCGGACATCATGAGATCAGCGGTGCGACAGCGCTTCCAGCGCTTCGGCGGCGGCTTCTAGAATGGCGATCGCCTCGGCCTGCTTTTCAGCTGGCGCATCGACAATGTCGCCGAGTGCCGCGCGCAGCCGGTGGCGGATGGCACGGAATTCGTCACGCGTTTCCGAGCGCTCGCCACGGCCGCTCCGGCCGCCGCGGCGGTCCTCGCCGTCATCGTTCCAGCCGAACCAGTCGCGCGCCTTGGCCATCTTGCGGCCGAAGCGCTCGAGATGATCGAGCACGCCGTCGATCATTTCGCGGTTGTCGGCCAGATGCGCCTGCCCGGCCTCGGTGATCGAGAACACCTTCTTGTTGCCTTCGCTCGTCGACACGGCATAGCCGGCCTCGTCCAGGAAGGTCAGCGTCGGGTAGACCACGCCCGGGCTCGGGCTGTAGATGCCGCTGGTGCGCTCTTCCAGCGCCTTGATGATGTCGTAGCCGTGGCGCGGCGCCTCGGCCAGCAGCGACAGCGTGATCAGCTTGAGGTCACCGTCGGCGAGCATCCGTCCGGCGCGGAACATGTCGCCCGGGCCGCGGCCACCGCCCCTGCCGCCGAACGGACCGAAGCCGCCGCCCCCTCTGCCACCAAATTTGCCACCAAACTTGCCGGCCATGTGCATGAACATGCGCTCGCCAAAATGATGATGATCGGAATGATCGTGTCTGTGCATTGATTGCTCCTTGAGTTCTATCTTACGATATATCTTAGTTAGGCGCGCAGTGCCGTCGAGTCAAGATATATCTTACGATGTATCTGGTCACGAGCCAAGCGACATCGTGGCTTCGAAGCGTCAGGCTCGGCAGGAATGGATGGAGTGCGAATGGACTACCAGCGGCCTTTGCGCCGATTCCAGCCGTAGAGCAGATCGGCGAAGCGATCATAGGCAAGGCGGGTCAGCGGCAGCATGAGCCGATTGCCGAATAGGCTTGCCAGCCAGCCCTCGCCCGGCGTCAACAGCCAGACCGCGATCGCCACATCGGCGCCGATCAGCAAATTGCCATCCGCATCGGTGGCATGCAGCCGGCGGCGGATGTCCTCCAGCGAGACGCCGTGCGACGACAGCGCATCCGGCTCCAGGTTGATATCGCGGAACTCGACCCGACCGGCCTTGACCGCCGCGATCAGCCGCCCCTTCTGCCTGCTGATGCCGGCATCGCAGACCGGACAGCGCGTGTTGTACCAGACGGTCAGCGCGGGGCCGGGCATCGGTCAGCCGTGATCGTGCCGATGATGCAGGTCGGGATAGTGCGGATGCTTGTGACGTAGCGGCGCATGCCGGTGCCAGTGCGAATGCGGCTCGCGGACCGGTCCGTCATGATGGTGCTGGTGATGCTCGTCATGAACATGGCTGTGCTCGTGCTCCAGCGCCTCATGGTCGTGCTCATGCTCATGGCGCTCGGACAGATGCAGCCACAGGCCAACCCCCATCAGCAGACCGGCTATCCCGAGCTTGAGCGTGACGGCATCGCCCAGCATCAGGATCGCCAGCAACGCGCCGATGAAGGGAGCAAGCGAATAGTAGGCTCCCGTGCGTGCCGAACCGAGGTGACGCAGCGCGAGGATGAACATGACGAGGCTGACGCCGATGCAGAAGAAACCGACGGCGGCCGTGGCCATCACCGTGGTCGCGGCGGGAAATGCCGCGCCGGAGGCGAGCGCCAGCCCGACATTAGCGGCGCCCGCCACCAATCCCTTCAGCATTGCGATGGCCACCGGATCGGCCGCCGATATCTTGCGGGTGAAATTATTGTCCAGGCCCCATGCCAGGCAGGCCCCCGCGACAAGCAGCGCGCCTAGATTGAAGGCAATGCCTTGCCCCGCCCATGACAGCAGCACCGCGCCCGCCAGAATGGCGAAAGCACCGAAAAGCAGACGCCGGTCGACATTTTCGCGATAAACGAGCCACGCGATCGCCATTGTCGCCAGGCCTTCCAGATTGAGCAACAGGGCGGAACTGGACGCAGTGTTGAGAGTGAGGCCAAACATCAAGAGCACCGGTCCAACGATGCCGCCCATACCGATTGCCAGCGCCAGCCAAGGAATATCCCCGGCGGCAAGGCGCGCCTCTCCGTCGCCCGCTCCCCCGCCGCGCAAGAGCCGGTAGAGCGCTAGGCCAATGCCGGCGCCGAGATACAACAGACCCGCCAGCATGAACGGGCTGACGTTGTCGAGCAGCAGTTTGGACAGCGGCGGCGTTGCGCCAAACAAGGCGGCCGAGCCGAGCGCAAGCGGCACGCCGGGCCACAGATGCGAATGGGAATGTGCTTCGGGCATGGCTCACCCTATCACGGCGGCGTGCCATGTCATCGACGAGACCACTCGACACGGCATGCGTCGCTGTCCAACCGATGCGTCAGTTCCGATGCATCGCCACCTTGGGCCCGACGCATTTGTTGTCGCGAAACAGCGCCCACTCCTCGCACAGGCGACCGCTGGGCAGGCGGCAAAACCCATATTCGTTGCCGGCCTTGTCCTTCCTAACCACGAAGCGGCCGCCGATCGCACCGCAGTGGACCGATGCCGGATTGGCCATGCCGACCGGTTTTTGTGCGGCGCCGGCGTCGATGGGCATCGACGACATCAAGGCAAGACCGGCGGCCAGTATCGAAAAATTGTCATGCGATCTCTCCTTGGCCGCATGTCTACCACGGCGAGACGTCCTGTCCCGAGGCAGCTGTCAAATTTGTCGTAACGCGCGCCGGATCACGTGCCGTTGAGGCGGCACCTGATCCGGCTGTCCGCAAAAACCCATCATCCAAGTGAGGTGATGATCTCGCGATAGGCGAATTCGGGGAACGCCTTCATCGCCCGCGTCCTGATGTTGCCGGCCGCCGCCAGCATCAGCGAAAAACGCGCGAGCACCGCGTCGTCGGGCGCCTCGACCACCGCCACCATGTCGTACTCGCCCATGGTCAGGTAGAACGCCTTGAACGATCCCCCCATCTCGCCCAGTTGCTTCCTGGCGGCATCGAGCCGCTTCGGGGATTCGCGCACGTTCTTGGCGCCCTGCTCGGTCCAGTTCATCAGCACGATGTAGCTTGTCATGGCACACCTCCCTCCGGGGCCACGGAGCACGGCACTCAGGCCGTGGGTCTGTCGACACGGCCTCGACCGGGGCGGGCTTCCGGGGTTGTCGCCCGAAAAATGCATCCGACGCGAAATTATCCTCCCTAAGGTCGCTGGTCGCAAGAGCGAACACGCCTATGAAAAAGGGCGCTCGTGGCGCCCTTTATCTCCAATGCGATTGGCAGGTCTCAGCTATCCAGGAAGCTGCGCAGCTTGCGGCTCCGGCTCGGGTGCTTGAGCTTGCGCAGCGCCTTGGCTTCGATCTGGCGGATACGCTCGCGGGTGACCGAGAACTGCTGGCCGACTTCTTCCAGCGTGTGGTCGGTGTTCATGCCGATGCCGAAGCGCATTCTGAGCACGCGCTCCTCACGCGGCGTCAGCGAGGCCAGAACGCGCGTGGTGGTCTCGCGCAGATTGGCCTGGATCGCCGCGTCGATCGGCAGGATCGCCATCTTGTCCTCGATGAAATCGCCCAGATGCGAATCCTCCTCGTCGCCGACCGGCGTTTCGAGCGAGATCGGCTCCTTGGCGATCTTCAAGACCTTGCGCACTTTTTCGAGCGGCATGGCGAGCTTTTCGGCCAGTTCCTCCGGCGTCGGCTCGCGGCCGATCTCGTGCAGCATCTGGCGCGAGGTGCGCACGATTTTGTTGATCGTCTCGATCATGTGCACCGGGATGCGGATAGTGCGGGCCTGGTCGGCGATCGAACGCGTGATCGCTTGCCGGATCCACCATGTCGCGTAGGTCGAGAACTTGTAGCCGCGGCGGTATTCGAATTTGTCGACCGCCTTCATCAGGCCGATATTGCCTTCCTGGATCAGGTCGAGGAACTGCAGGCCGCGATTGGTGTACTTCTTGGCGATCGAGATGACGAGGCGCAGATTGGCCTCGACCATTTCCTTCTTGGCGATCGCGGCTTCGCGCTCGCCCTTCTGCACCTGGTTGACGATTTTCCGGAATTCCAGGATCGAGATCGCCGTTTCGGTGGCCAGGTGCTGGATCTCGGCGCGCAGATCCTTGATCGCATCCTTCTCGTTCTTGGTGAATTCCTTCCAGCCGCGCGAGGTCAGGTTGGCGATCGAGCGCGTCCAGTTCGGATCGAGTTCGGAGCCCTGATATTCCTTCAGGAACTCCTCGCGGCGCACGCCATAGCTTTCGGCGAGGCGCAAAAGCTTGCCCTCGTTCTGCACCAGGCGCTTGTTGATGTCGTAGAGCTGCTCGACCAGCGCCTCGATGCGCGCCGTGTTGAGCGACAGCGACTTCACCGCCTTGATCAGCTGGTCCTTCAGCTCCTTCAGCCGGCGGTCCTGGCTGGGCGACAGCGTGCCGGCGGCGGCCAGCCGGTTCTCGACCTGCTGGTCCTGCAGCTTCCTGAGCTTCTTGTAGGTGTCGGCGATGACGTCGAGCGTCTCCATCACCTGCGGGCGCAGTTCGGCTTCCATCGCCGCCAGCGACAGGCTCGCCTCGTCCTCGTCTTCCTCGTCGTCGTCGCCGATGCCTCGCGTGTCGACGCCGACATTGGTGATGTCGTCTTCATCGTCGCGTCCGCGGCGCGGCTTTTCCTCGGCCTTGGGCGCTTCCTCGACACGTTCAACCACCGGCGCCTGCTTGGCTTCGGGGCCGGCATAGGTGGCTTCGAGGTCGATGATCTCGCGCAGCAGGATCTTGGATTCGTTGAGCTCGTCGCGCCAGATGATGATCGCCTGGAAGGTCAGCGGGCTTTCGCAGAGGCCCGCGATCATCGTCTCGCGGCCGGCCTCGATGCGCTTGGCGATCGCGATTTCGCCCTCGCGCGACAGCAGCTCGACCGAGCCCATTTCGCGCAGATACATGCGCACCGGATCGTCGGTGCGGTCGGTCGGCTCTTTCTTGGTGGTGGTGGCGGCGACCGCGGTGCCGGTCTGCTCGGCAAGCTCGTTGGCGTCTTCCTCGGCATCGGCGGCTGTGTCGCCGGCCTCGGCCTCTTCGCCCTGCTCGTCATCCTCGACGACGTTGATGCCCATGTCGGATAGCATCGCCATCGTGTCCTCGATCTGCTCAGAGGTCACTTCCTCGGAAGGCAGCACCGAATTCAGCTCGTCCATGGTGACATAACCGCGCTTCTTGGCGGCCTTGATCATCTTCTTGACAGCATCATCGGAAAGGTCGAGCAAGGGCCCATCGGTGGCGCCTTCGCGTTCGGTCTCGGCCTCTTCCTTTTCTTTTGTCGCCATAGTCTTTATCTTCTCCTAGCGGCCGGCCATGGGGGCCGCGTCAGCTGTCGGACCAGTCAAATCGGATACGCCCGTTTTTCTAAACGCGCTTCACCCGGCCCATGAGCTGCATCCACTCTTTTGTTTGGTGCATGCCGTTGCCCCAAAACCGGGTTCCACTCTTGGGCGGCATACATTAAGTCCAGATTAACCCTGATATCTGTGTCAGACGGGCCGCCTGTCCAGTGACCAAGTACCTTGCATCGCTTGTTTCCCGTCGGCGCGGGTGCGGGTTAACGTTTCGAATCGTCCTGATTCCGCCATTCTGTCCGAAGGTCAAGCGCCTCTGGCATGATTCGCATGAAAAAAGCGAATCAATTACCCGACTTAGCGCGCCTCGCCCCCAGGGGAAGCGTGGCCGCGCCTTCATTTCGCGCTCGCATGCACCTAGGCTCGCCCAGCCCTGCCCGACGAAACACCGAATCCTTCGATCAGCGCTTCCGTCGCTTGTACATCCTGAAATTGCGCCTGAATTTCGATCAGATGGCGGAAGTTTTCGTCCGAAGGATCCGCTTCGAGGGCCGCTTCCGCCTGTTTCAACTCCTTATGTAAGGTGCGCGCGCTGCGCTGCAAGTGCAACGCCTGGTTCAGAGCGTCGCGGGCATCCTCGAGGGCCGCCGTCTCCAGCGCCGGCCATTGCCGCGCCCGCTTGATCAGGCCGACGGCGCGCTCCCAGATCTCGGCGCAGCCGGCGCGCTCTATCGTCGCCACCACGGCGTGGCGGTCATTGGCCATGTTATGCGCCATCGCGTCGAGGATGGCGGCGTGCAGCCGCGTCAGGTCGGAATTGGCGAGGTCGAGGAACTCGACATGGGCGAAATTCTCGTCGATCAGCGCCGGGTGGTTGACCAATGCCACGATGATCGTCGCCTCGCGCACCGACATCCCCTCGCCGCGCCTGACCAGCGCCGACTGGCCGAGGCTTTCGGTGATCGCCATGCGCCCGCCGCCTGCCTTGGCGAATTGCCCGCCGGGCGCGGGCTTGCCTTGGCCGCGCTGACCGGGCCGGCCGCCATCCTGACGGCCTTGCCGCGCATTGCGCTGGGAGCCGAAGAAGCTCAGCACCCGCTCGCGCATTTCCTGCTGGTAGTGGTAGCGCGTGCTTTCGTCGCGGATGCGGCTGCTGAGTTCCCGCAGTGTCTGTCCCAATTCCGCCCGCCGCTCGGGCGTGTCGAAGACGCCGCCCGCCGTCTCGCGCATCCACAACAGGTCGACCAGCGGCCGCGCATCGGCCAGCACGGCGCGGAAGGCCTCCGGCCCCTCGGCCTTGACCAGATCGTCGGGATCCTTGCCTTCCGGCAGCAGCGCGAAGCGCGCCGAGCGTCCGGCCTGCACCGATGGCAGCGCCAGATCGGCGGCCCGCCAGGCCGCCTTCAGCCCGGCCTTGTCGCCGTCGAAGCACAGCATCGGCTCCGGCGCCATGCGCCACAACAGTTCGAGCTGGTTTTCGGTGAGCGCCGTGCCGAGCGGCGCCACGACATTCTCGAAGCCGGCCTGCGCCAGCGCGATCACGTCCATGTAGCCTTCGACCGCGATGACCGTACCGCCCTTGGCCAGAGCCCCCTTTGACAGCGCTTGCCGGGCGCGGGCGAAATTGTAGAGCACGTTACCCTTGTGGAAGAGCTCGGTATCGGGCGAGTTCATGTATTTGGCGAGCGCGTCGGGGGCCAGCGCGCGGCCGCCGAAGGCGATGATCTTGCCGCGCGAATCCGGGATCGGAAACATGATGCGGTCGCGAAACCAGTCATAGGAGACCGGAATGTCGTCGCCATGGCGCACCAGCCCGCAGGCCTCGATATCGGCTTTCGGCACACCCTTGGCCGCCAGATGCTCCTTCAGCGCGTTGCGGCTGTCGGGCGCGAAGCCGAGCCGGAATGACTGCTGTGTCGCCGGCGTCAGCCCACGATCGCGCAGATAGGCGCGGGCCTTGGCGCCCTCGGGCCCTTGCAGGCGCTCCTGGAAAAAGGCGGTCGCCATCTCCATGACATCGGTCAGGCTGGCGCGTTCCTGCTCGCGCCGCTCTTCCTGTGCGTCGCGAACCGGCATCGGCACGCCGGCCATGTCGGCGATCTTCTCGACCGCCTCGGGAAAACTCAGTCCTTCGAGCTCGGTCAGGAATTTAAAATGGTCGCCCGAGACCGAGCAGCCGAAACAGTGGTAACGGCCCTTCTTGTCCTCGCAGTGGAAGGACGGGCTCTTCTCGCCATGGAACGGACAGCAGGCCCAATAGTCGCCGCGCGACGTATTGGTCTTCTTGCGATCCCACGCAACGCGCTGGCCGATGACCTGCGAAATCGGCACGCGGTCGCGTATCTCGTCAAGGAAGGCGGGCGGAAATCGCATCGGGGAACTCGTTTCGTCACCATATAATCATGCCCGCGATTTCAGACGACCCCCCATAGAGGCCATACCCGGTTTCCACAGGGCAAGGCGACCCCGCTGTACCGCCGGTCAGTCGCCGTCGTCGACCAAACTCTCGATCGGCAATTCGAGAGCACGGGCAATCCGCAGCCAAAGCGTGACATCCCCACCGCGCTTTCCGTTCTCGATATCCGAAAGATAGTTCTGGGTCACGCCCACGGAGGCAGCGAGAACGGCCTGGGTCTGCTTGCGGTATCTACGCCAAAAAGCGAGCGGAGAGACCGCGCCGACAAGTGCTCGTGCTTCATCGGGCGTAAGACCGGGAAGCTGCCCGGCACGAAACCCGCCAAGCGCCTGCGCATGCTCCAGCGATTCACGAAGGGCTTCCATTCGCTGCGAGGCAGGATGGCCAGTTCCTCGCCACCTGGCGTCGTGACATAGGCGACGTTGTTCATCCCGGCATTTCCTTCAATCATATACCGATCCACGCGGTCCGATCTTGGTCACGATGATCTCTTGATCCGTCTCTTCGAAGATCACGCGATAGAAGGCGACCCTTGCGGGCCGCCTGCCATCGAAAGGCCGGCGACATGCCGGCTATCGTAGATGATTACTGCGCGGCAAGCGCGCCGAAGATGACGCCGGAGAGGATGCCGACCAGCACATAGTCATTGCCGACGCGGATCCATTCCTGGCCGCGGCCGGGACGATGCAGGCCATAGCGGCCATAATCGCGGATCGGCTGGTGCTGCCTCCAGCCGGAATATTTCTGGCCGTTGCGCCAGTGGTTCCGCTTCACAATCACCTTCTTCTGGACGAACCGCTTCTGGATGACGCGCTTCTTGACATCCCGGTTGGAGGGCTTCTGCCAGTCGACCTTGGCGTAGTTCGACTGCGGCGCCACTGGCGCGTTCATCGGCGCTGCCTGGCCGGTGAGCGAGGTGGCGGCCAGCATCGAGAAGGCGAGAGCGGAAAGGACAATGCGTTTCATCAGAAGTCTCCTTGGTTGTCGATGCCAGGGGAATAGCGGCCAAGGGATGAACCGAAACTGAACGCCGGCATTACAATTATGTAACGAATTCGGATGGTTAATCCAAAGATTTGAACATCATCGCAAAGACGGGCGCCAAAAGCGTCGCAGGTCCGGCCGAATCCACTGCTTAGGTCCATGCAACCATTTGCGGGCCCGTCCATTTTCCGACACCGGCTGTCGCCTCGCGGCGGCCCTTGAAATCGACAGATTTTTATTATCCGGCTAAAATATTCCGGCTATATTCCAAGGCTGCCATGACCATGATTCGTGCCCTCGTCTTCGCCCCCTGTCGCCATGCTGCCCGAAGCGCGCGCCATGCCCGCGCGCAGGCGCGGCGATGAGCGGCTCGGTCGTCCTTCTGCATCTGGCCGGCGCGGTCGCGCTGATGCTGTTTGCCACCCGCATGGTCAAGACCGGCGTCGAACGCGCCTATGGCGACGTGCTGCGTCACCGTCTGCGCGCCACCATGCGCAATCCGATCATGGCGGTGCTGGCCGGCACCGGCCTTGCGATCGCGCTGCAAAGCTCGACCGCCGTCACCTTGCTGGTCGGCTCCTTCGCCGGTTCCGGCATCGTTTCGGGCGCCGCCGGCCAGTTGGCCGTGCGTGGCGCCGAGATCGGCTCGGCTCTGGTGGTCAAGCTGCTGACCTTCGATCTCACGCTGCTTGTGCCGCTCTGCCTGACATCAGGCACGGTGATGTTCATGGCCACCGAGCGGCGCGACTGGCGCCAGATCGGCCGCATCCTGGTCGGCATCGGCCTCTTGATCCTGTCCCTCGAAATGATCGGCCAGGCGTCCGAGCCGCTGCGCAACAGCCAGTTGCTGCCGGTCATCCTCAATTACTTCTCCACCGATTCCATTACCGCCTACCTGCTGGCGGCAATGATCACCTGGCTGTTCCAGTCGAGCATCGCGGCGGTGCTGTTGATGGCCACGCTGGCCGGCCGCGGTCTGATCAGCCCCGAACTCGGCCTCGTCCTCATCCTTGGGGTCAATCTCGGTTCATCGCTCATCGCGCCGATGCTGACACGCTCCGCCAGCCCCGAAGTCCGCGTCGTGCCGGTCGGCAACCTCCTGATGCGCGGGCTGGGCTCGCTGGTCATGCTGATCCTGTTCATGATCTTCCGGCCGCATGTCGCCTTCCTCGGCCCGACGGCGGCCGATCAGATCGTCAACGCCCATATCCTGTTCAACGTGATCATCCTGCTCGCCGGCCTGCCGCTGGCCGGTTTGGTATACCGAGCCTCCGAAAGGATCGTGGCACTCGGAGCCAAGCCGGCGCCGGCCGCCACGCTCGACGTCGTCGAACTGTCGGCGCTCAACGAAAGCGCGCTCGATGTGCCGAGCCAGGCTCTGGCCAACGCCACACGCGAGGTGGTGCGGGTCTGCGAGACGGTCGAGATCATGCTCAAGCGTATCATCGAACTCTATGAGGACGCCGACTCGGACAAGATCAAGGCATTGGCGGCGCTCGACGACCGTGTCGACCGCAGGCACGCGGCCATAAAGCTCTACCTCGCCAAGGTCACGAGGAACCCGATGACCGAAGACGAGGCGCTGCGCTGCCAGGAGCTGATCGGCGCCTGCGTCAAGCTCGAGCAGGTCGGCGACATAGTCGTGCGCAACATGCTGGTCCATGTGAAGAAGAAATTCGAACGCGGGCTGGAATTCACCGACGAAGGCTGGAGCGAATTGTGCGCCTTCCACGCCTCAGTGCTGGCCAATGCCCGGCTTGCCTTCAACGTGCTGGTCTCGCGCGATGCCGAAACCGCACGCCAGCTGGTGCTGGAGAAGGACCAGCTGCGCGACCGCGAAAAAGAAACCAGCGCCAGCCATTTCCTGCGGCTGCGCGAAGGCACCGCCAAAAGCGTCGAAACCAGTTCGATCCACCTCGATACCATCCGCGACCTGAAGCAGATCAACTCGCTGCTGGCCTCGATGGCCTATCCCGTGCTGGAAGAGCGCGGCCTGCTCACGGGGTCACGGCTGAAGGCCAGCTAGGCGACAACGATTCGCCGCGGCGGCATGCACCTTGGCAACAAGGGGTAGGCATTCCAGCCGTGAACGGCCAAATTAGTCTTTGCTTAACCGCCCATCCGTCGGCTAAGAATCCGTTTCCACCGGGAGGAAATCGATGGAAACCCATTCGCGCAGTTTCGCCAAGGCGCTTTCCTGGCGGGTGACCGGCACCATCGATACGATGATCATCTCGCTGGTGGTGACCGGAAGCGTCAAGATTGCGGCCGCCATCGGTGTAACGGAGGTCTTCACCAAGTCGCTGCTTTATTATTTTCACGAGCGGGCATGGCTGAAGGTTCCTTACGGACGTAAGTCCGTGAGCTGACGGGACCGGTGCCCAACGGATCTGGTCAAGAAAAGCTAAAGCGACCGTGACAATTTCTGGATTGCCTGCCCGGGCTATCCATGGTTTGAGCCCTGTATTTCGGGGGTTTCTGCTCATGTCGCTGCCGCTCATCGCCCTGTTCATCGCCGCCTTCGCTTTCGGCACCACCGAATTCGTCATCGCCGGCGTGCTGCCGCAGGTGGCGCAAGGGCTTGGCGTTTCGGTTCCCTCCGCCGGCTATCTCGTCTCCGGCTATGCCTGCGGCATCGCCATCGGCGGCCCGCTGCTGGCGCTCGCCACCAAGTCCTTGCCGCGCAAGACCTTGCTGCTCGGCCTCGCCGTCGCATTCACCCTGGGCCAGGCGGCCTGCGCGCTGGCGCCCGACTTCACCTCGATGCTGTTGCTGCGCATTGCCGTGGCAGTCGCGCATGGCGCCTATTTCGGCGTCGCCATGGTGGTCGCCGTCGGCCTGGTGCGCGAGGATCAGCGTGGCATGGCGGTCGCCGTCATCCTGTCGGGCCTCACCGTCTCCAACGTCATCGGCGTGCCGGCCGGCACCGCCATTGGCAACATCTGGGGCTGGCGCGCGACCTTCTGGGTGATGGGCGCGCTGGGCGTGGCGGCAACTCTGGCCATGGCGGCCCTGTTGCCGCGCACGACCGGGTATCAGTCCAAGGCGGCGAGCCTAGCCAGCGAGGTCCGCGTGCTGGCGCGCCAGCAGGTCTGGACCTCGCTGATCCTGATGCTGATGCTGATGCTCGGCCAGTTCTGCCTGTTCACCTACATCACCCCGACGCTGCTGGAGGTGACAGGGCTCGACGAAAACCTGGTGCCCTGGGTGCTGCTGCTCAACGGCGTCGGCGCCACGCTTGGCGTCTTCCTCGGCGGCAAACTGTCGGACTGGAAACTGATGCCGTCGCTGATCACCATGCTCGCCCTGCAGGCGGTGACGCTGGCTGTCATCTATGCCGTCAGCCCCTACCCCGTGCCGATGGTTGTCGCGATCATCGTCTGGGGCGGTCTCAACTTCGCCATCGGCACCCCGATCCAGACCCGCATCCTGTCCTGGACGGCCGACGCCTCCGGCCTCGCCGCCTCGCTCATTCCGTCCGGCTTCAATATCGGCATCGCGCTGGCCGCGTCGCTCGGCGCCGCCATGCTCAATGCCGGCTACGGCTATCGCAGCCTGCCGGCTGTTGGCGCGTTTGCCATGCTGGTCGCCGTCATTGTGGCTGTCCTCTCCCATCTTTGGGAACGGCGCAGCGACATCAGCCCGCCGGTACCGGCCGCCGCCGAATAACATGGCAAGGACTGTCGCCGATTTCGGCCTGACCTGCGGCACCTTGCCGACGGGCACGCACAACGCGATCACCGACGTGCCTGGCGTGCGCGTCGGTCACTGCACGCTGCGCGACGGCGACATCAACACCGGCGTGACCGCGATCCTGCCGCATGGCGGAAACCTGTTCCGCACCAAGGTGATGGCGGCAAGCCATGTCATCAACGGCTTCGGCAAGACGGTCGGGCTGACGCAGGTGCAGGAACTCGGCACCATCGAGACGCCCGTTCTCTTGACCAACACGCTCTCGGTCGGCACCTGCGCCACGGCGCTGATCCGTGACGCCATCCGCCAGAACCCCGATATCGGCCGCACCACCGGAACGGTCAATCCGGTGGTCGGTGAATGCAATGACGGTGCGCTGAACGACATCCAGGCCCTGGCGATATCGGAGGAGCATGCCCTTGCCGCGTTGGCGGACGCCCGTGAGGGCGCGGTCGAGCAGGGCAATGTCGGCGCCGGAACGGGAATGAGCTGCTTCGGCTTCAAGGGTGGCATAGGCTCGGCCTCCAGGAAAATTGCGCTTGGCGAGGGACATCATCTTGGCATTCTCGTCCTGTCGAATTTCGGCAGGCCCGGCGACCTCGTCCTGCCTGATGGACGCCGGCCCGACCCCAGGCGGCAGGCCGAGGCCGAACGCGGCTCGATCATGATCGTTCTGGCGACGGACGTGCCGCTCGAACACCGCCAGCTCGAGCGTGTGGCGCGCCGCACTGGGGCCGGCATCGCCAGGCTTGGCTCCTTCTGGGGCAATGGCAGCGGCGACATAGCCATTGCCTTCAGCACCGGCAACCCGGTCGACCACGATGAAACCCGCGATCTGGTGCCGCTGGTCGCGCTCAACGAAGCACGCATCGACATTCTCTTCCGGGCGGCGGCGGAAGCGACGCAGGAGGCGGTGCTGAATTCCATGCTGTCCGCCGAGGCTTTCACCGGCAGGGCCGGCACGCACCGCGCATCGCTCGCCGACTGGCTGCGCGACCAGGCCGAAAGGCGATAGGTCTACAGCTCGATCCGGAACCGCAGGCTCTCCGCCCCTCCATAGGCAGCGTCCTCGACGAAGCGCTCGACGAGCTTGCCGCCATTGGCCAGGATCACCTTGTGCGAGGCCGGATTGCCCGGTTTGGCGGTGATCTCGACATAGGGTAGGCCCACCGCCCTCGCCTCGTCCAGCATCAGCCGCAACGCTTCGGTGGCGTAGCCGCGCTGCCGCTTCCACGGCACCACCGCGTAGCCGATATGGCCAAGCACGTGCGGCGGCAGTTCCGCCGTGCCCTTCTGCCAGCGAAAGCCGATCGAGCCCGATGCCTCGCCGTCCCAGATCCAGCGGCGGAAGCCCGGCAGGCGCGGCATCTGCGTGCCGTCGGGCAAGGCGATGGGCGGCCCTTTGGCCTCGGGATCATCGAGGTCGGCGAGGAACGCGATGGGATTTTCTTCTATGGCCGCGAGCTGCTCGCGCGTCGCCTCCAGGAGCCGCACATTGTCCGGCGACCAGCCGCGCTCGAGCGCCGCCTTGTAGGACGGCAGATGTTCAAGCGCCGGTTTCACGATCTCGACCATGATCGATGCCTCCTGATAAACGAGGCAGGCATAACCTTCGACAGCAGGGCGCTCAAGCCGGCTGGAAGAGCAATCCGGGCGGATCGAAAATTGGGGACGTTTGCAGGCCTCCGCCCCAAGCCTTGGCCCAGCATGGCAGCTTATGGATGGTTGCGCGTCGGCCTGGTCTCTTCGCGCATACTTGCCGACGCGCTAAACAAGATGTGTTTCGCCTGATGACACCCCGCGTCTTATGATCGTCCTCTGGTGATTCCGCGGGGAATCACAAAGGGCTTCGGCAGGAGAATGGGTACGGTGCGGTTGAGATCTGTCCCGCTGGGTGTCGTCGTCACCCTCAGCCTTCTTGCCATCATCGTTGCCTTGACGGCATCGGCCCGGTCCTTTGCCGCGCCATCGGCCGTTCCGGCCTGGCTGGAGGCCCATGTCGGCAACGGCGATGGCCAGATCTCACAAGTCGTGCTGGAGCGGGCGCGCGCGCTTTACCTGAAGAAGGTGGCGCAGCGCGCCGTCCGGAACCCCTGCTACTTCGCCATGGATGCCACCCGTCCCGGCGATCTGGGCAATGGCGTGCTCGGGCGCCGCTACTATGTCATATGCGAAGCCAGCCAGTCGTTTCGCGCGATTTCGTCGGGTCACGGCGGCGGCCGGAACCTGAAAGGCACCGTCGATTTTTCGAACGGCAGGCGCTGCGCGAAGAACTTCGGCAATGCCATGGATTCGGAACTGACCGCCGGCGGCGCCTACATGACCAGCGAAGCGAAGACCTCGTTCAAGGGCTTTTATCGCACTGGCGCGAAACAGGACGTGGCTTTCCAGCGCACCTTCATCCAGTTCGACGGCGAAGGCGAAGCCGCCAACGCAAGGCAGCGCGTGATCGGCGGCCACGCGGCACAGGTGCTGCGCGGCATGTGTATGCGCAAGACCCCGAACAGTTCCTATGCCGACCATGACGGCTTCGTGCCGTTCGGCAAACTGGTGGACTATGCCGGCGGCCGCAGCAATGGTTGCACCAGCTGGTCGCCGGCCGATGCCGGGCAACTCATCTCGATGGTGAAGGACAATCCGACGACGCTCTACATCTATCCGGAATCGCGCGATATCGCCTCCGTTGCCAGCGGCCATTCCGCTTCAGGCACCTACTGGAACGCATCGTGCCTGAAGGAAATCGGAAAGCCGAAATTCTGGCCGCGAAAAATGCTCGAGCCTGTCATCGCCCAGTACAAGAAGGATCATCCCGCACCACCTGCGCAGCCGCTGCCGATCTGCAAGGAGCCGTGAGACGTACCCACGGCCCTGCTCCGGCTCAGCGCAGGAAATCGAGCACGGCCTGCACGAACTCGGTGGGGTATTCCACGTTCGACAGGTGGACCGCGGGCAGCACGACAAGCTTCGCGCCGGGCACCGCGGCCGCGATCAGCTCGCTATGGCTCGCCGCCGTCACCGTGTCGTGCTCGCCGGCGATCACCAGTGTCGGCCGGGAGATCAGCGCCACCGTGCGGCGAAGGTCGGCGTCGCGAACCGCCGCGAACAGGCCGGCCAGGCCTTGCCGGTCGATCGCCAGCAGCATAGCGCGGAATTCCTCGATGACGGGTTCGTTGGCCGCCACCATGTCCGCGGGGAACCAGTTGTTGAGGAACACGTCGGCGGTTTCCGACATGTCCGGCGCCTGTCGCACGACGGCAATCCGCTCGTCGAAATAACTTGCCGGCCCGAGATGGGACGAGGTGTTGCTCAGGATCAGCCGGTCGATCCGTTCGGGCGCGTTGATGCCGAGCCACTGCCCGACGAAACCGCCCAGAGACAGGCCGAGGAAATGCACGCGCCCAAGGCCGAGCGCATCGATGAATTCGATCACGTCGCGGCCAAGCCGGTCGAGTGAATAGGCGCCGACTGGCGTGCTCGACCCGCCATGGCCGCGAAAGTCGTAGCGCAGAACGCGGAAATGCCTGGACAATTCGCCGACCTGCCCATCCCACATATGCAGCGTGGTGGCGATCGAGTTGGACAGCACCAGCACAGGCTTCCCGGCATCGCCGTCGAAGCGATAGGCGATGCGCGTGCCGTCGCCGACAGTCACGAAATTCAGCTCACTCATGATGAAAATCCTCTTGGAACGGTGAATAAGGCAAAGCGTAGCTGTGGCCGGGTTTTGGTGATATTACAAAGATAGGACAATCTCTGTAATCAAAGATGACATGGCCGAATTCACCTTGCACGACCTCCAGTGCTTCGACGCCGTGATCCGCACCGGCGGCTTTCAGCCGGCCGCGGCCATGCTCCACCGCTCGCATCCCGCGGTGTTCGCCGCTGTCGCAAGGCTCGAACGCCAGCTCGACCTCGTCCTGCTGGATCGCAGCGGCTACCGCGTGCGTGCGACCGAAGCGGGCCTGTCGTTCCACCTTCGCGCGCAATCGATGCTGCGCGAACTGGAAGGCCTGCGCGTCCATGCCGCCCAGCTGTCGATGGGCGAGGAAAGCGAAATCCACGTCGTGATCGGCGACATCTGCCCGCGCCCGCAGGTACTGGGCATGCTCGGGCGGTTCTTCGCCCAGTGCCTCGGCACCCGGCTGCATCTCCATTTCGAAGCCGTCGGCGGCCCGTGGGAGCGCCTTTTCGACGACAAGGCCGATCTCATCCTGCACTGGATCGACAAGGGTGATGCGCGGGTGGAATGGATCGACCTCAGCGAGGTGCCGTTCATTCCCGTGGTGGCGCCGGGCTTCCTGCCCGAGCGCATCGAACGACCGATCACACTGGAGAAGATGCAGGCG
The DNA here is from genome assembly GCF_006440535.1 of Mesorhizobium sp. B2-5-13. Taxonomy (NCBI): domain Bacteria; kingdom Pseudomonadati; phylum Pseudomonadota; class Alphaproteobacteria; order Hyphomicrobiales; family Phyllobacteriaceae; genus Mesorhizobium; species Mesorhizobium sp. B2-5-13. Next base: position 36,693 of record NZ_VFUI01000027.1, read on the forward strand.
TTCACCCAATGCGTGATGCGCGACACCGCCCTGCATTCGCCACGACAGGACTATTTCGTGGTCGAGGGCGCGCCGCAATGCCTGGTCCCCGATCAAGCGATGAAGAAGGAGATTATCCTGCAAGCGCTCGGCTGGGGCCACCTGCCCCACTTCCTGATCGCGGAAGAGCTGCGCGGCGGACAGCTACTGTCCATTGCCGGCAGTCATCTGCCGGGCCGCACCGATGAATTGGTGGTGGCGCGCCGCCGCGACCGGCCGCACGGGCCGATCGCCAACCGCCTGTGGGACCATATCCAGCAGGAAGCGCCGGCATTGCGCCGTGCGTTGGAGCCTCGGGCCTAGTGGCGAGCCGCGGCTTGGCGTCGAGTAGGCCGTGTTGGAAGCCGCTGACGCGACGGTAAAAGCCCTACTGCAGCAACCCCTTGACGATGCCGCTCGCCTTGCCGAAATCCATTTGGCCGGCATATTTCTGCTTCAGCGCGGCGATCACCTTGCCCATATCCTTCTGGCTGGCCGCACCGGTCGCGGCAATCGCCTCGCGCGCCGCCGCCGTGACTGCCGCATCGTCAAGCTGCGTCGGCAGGAAGCCACGGATGATCTCCATCTCGCCGCGTTCCTGCGCCGCCAGTTCCGGCCGCTTGCCGTCCTCGAATGCCTTGGCCGATTCCTCGCGCTGCTTCACCATCTTGGCCAGGATCTGCAGGATTTCCTCGTCGCTGGCGGGTTCCTTGCCGGCGCCGCGATTGGCGATGTCGCGGTCGTGGATGGCGGCCTGGATCAGCCGCAATGTCGGCAGCCGGTGCTTGTCCTGCGCCTTCATCGCGGTCTTCAGGGATTCGGCGATTTTCGCGCGCATTGCTCTCTCTCCTTCGGTCGGCGCGGACAATAGCGCCGGGGACAGGCCAACGCAAACCCTGATATGCCAGGGCAAGCCTATGATATTCCTCAATGAAATAAATCGCGACGGCATTTCGCATGATCATTGACCGCCCTGCTCCCTTCCCCTATGTACTGGGCCTTGCATGAACTGAAGCTTGGGTGCGTGGAGGCCGCGAATTCGCCGCTTCGCGCCGTTTGCCGCGCGAAGGCCCGCCGGGCTATGGAAGCGCGCGGCCTGATAGGAGTGCCGCCATGGCCGAGATGACGCCCGCCTGGGCCACTGAAAAGCCGACCGCCCTTCTGGTGCTGGCCGACGGTACCGTCATCGAGGGTCGCGGCCTCGGCGCCACCGGCTCCGCCGTCGCCGAAGTCTGCTTCAACACCGCACTCACCGGCTACCAGGAAATCCTCACCGACCCGTCCTATGCCGGCCAGATCGTCACCTTCACCTTCCCGCATATCGGCAACATCGGCACCAATGGCGAGGACATCGAAGACCTCAACCCGGCCGCCCGCGCCGGCGCTGTCGGCGCCGTGTTCAAGGCCGATGTCACCAACCCGTCCAATTACCGCACTGCCGGCCACCTCGATCAGTGGCTGAAGAAGCGCGGCATCGTCGCGCTCTCGGGCATCGACACCCGCGCGCTCACCGCGCTGATCCGCGAAAAGGGCATGCCCAACGCCGTCATCGCGCATGCACCGGATGGCGTCTTCGACCTCGACGATCTGAAGCGGCGCGCCGCCGCATGGTCGGGCCTGATCGGGCTCGATCTCGCCAAGGAGGTCACGTCGGGCCAGTCCTCGGTCTGGCGCGAGACGCCATGGGTGTGGAACGAGGGCTTTGGCGAACAGGCCGAGCCTTCGCTGCATGTCGTCGCCATCGACTACGGCGTCAAGCGCAACATCTTGCGGCTGCTTGCCGGCCTCGGCGCCAAGGTCACCGTCGTTCCCGCCAAGACCGACGCGGAAGAAATTCTCGCCATGCAGCCCGACGGCATCTTCCTCTCCAACGGCCCCGGCGACCCGGAAGCCACGGGCGATTATGCCGTACCCGTGATCCAGGACCTGCTCAAGACCGACATTCCGGTGTTCGGCATCTGCCTTGGCCATCAGATGCTGGCGCTGGCGCTGGGCGGCAAGACCGCCAAGATGCACCAGGGCCATCATGGCGCCAACCATCCGGTGAAGGATCACACGACAGGCAAGGTCGAGATCGTCTCGATGAACCATGGCTTTGCCGTCGATGCCGACTCGCTGCCCGCGGGCGTCGAGGAAACCCATGTCTCGCTGTTCGACGGCTCGAACTGCGGCATCGCGCTGACCGGCCGTCCGGTGTTCTCGGTCCAGCATCACCCCGAGGCCTCGCCCGGCCCACAGGATTCGCATTATCTGTTCCGCCGCTTCGTCAACCTGATCCGCCAGAAGCGCGGCGAGGAATTGCTGGTGGAGCGGGCCTGAGAGACCTCGCGCCGCCCCTCATCGGAAGTGAGCTTGCCGCAACCTCGGCGCTCTTCTTCCCCGCATCGCAAAATTCCTCTACCTCACGCCACCGGCCGGCCCTCACTTGCCTTCGGCTCATAGCTGGGCTCCATCTTCCACGACATTGTTCGTGACATTCATGACCGTCGCCGGTCTCGCCACCTTGGTGACGAAGACAATGACCGCCAGGACCAGGAAGCACGCACCGACCAGATAGGGCGCGCCGCCGAAGGTGACAGGCGCGCTTGGCCCGGTGAACCAGGAAAAGATCGCGGTATAGAGCAGCGGCGTGATGATCGAGGTGATCGAGAAGATCGAGGTCATCGCGCCTTGCAACTCGCCCTGTGCCGAAGGCGGCACCTTGGCGGCGGCGAGGCTTCTGAGCGGCGGATCGGCCAGAGCTTCCAGGCAGCCGACGACGATCACCGCGTAGACCATCCAGCCTTGCGAGGCGAAGGCATAGCCGAAGGCGCTGGCCGCCGTGAACGTCAGGCCGATGACCGCCGTTCTCCACTCGCCGAGCCTCGGGATGACGCGCGGCAGCACCGTGCCCATGACGATCGCGCCGCACAGGCCGAAAGCGCCGAGCGAGAAGCCGATCTGCTGCTCGCTCCAGCCATAGCGGTAATTGGAGACGAACGACCACACCGCCGGATACATCATATGGCCGAGCGTCATCAGGAAGAAGACCAGCCCGATCCAGCCGATACCCTGATACTGGCGCATCTGCAGGAGCGTGCCGACCGGATTGGCGCGTTTCCACTCGAAGCGGCGGCGATGCTTTTCATCGAGCGTTTCGGGCAGGAAGAACATCGCGATCAGGAAGTTCACGAAGGCCAGCCCGGCGGCGCAAAAGAACGGCACGCGCGGGCCGAATGTGCCGAGCAGGCCGCCCAGCACCGGCCCGATGACGAAACCGACGCCGAACGCAATGCCGAGCAGGCCGAAATTCTTCGCCCGGTTCTCGTCGTTCGAAATGTCGGCGATGAAGGCCGACGTCGTCGAATAGCTGGCGCCCGAAATGCCGGCGAGCACACGCCCGATGAACAGCATCGGATAGGACCAGGCGATCGCGCAGATCAAATTGTCGATGGAGAAGGTCAGCACCGAGGCGAGCAGGATCGGCCGCCGCCCGAACCGGTCGCTCAGGCCGCCCATGATGGGCGCGAAAAAGAACTGCATGGCCGCATAGACGAAGAACAGCCAGCCGCCCTCGATCGCCGCTTCGCTGATGCCGACGCCGGTCAATTCCCTGAGAAAAGCCGGCAGCACCGGCATGATCATGCCGAAGCCGATAATGTCGAGCAGCAGCGTGGTGAAAACGAGCGCAAGGCCCCGCCTGGCGGTCTTGGGGTCGATCATGATGGGTCAAGCTCCTCTGGCCGCCCTGGGGCGCGGGCGGACGCACCTTATAGGCGAGCCGGCGAAAAGGAACAATGCGGGAACAGGCAGGAAGCTTTGATCCTGACACTCCCTGACGGCGTCTTGCCGCCAGGTCCTTATCCGAAAACGACTGCTTAGAGCGAACCAGTCATCGTGTTGCAGTCCGACAGCTTGCCGCTCTTGTAGCCGCGCGTCAGCCAGGTCTGCCGCTGCTGCGAGGTGCCGTGGTTGAAGCTTTCCGGCACGACATAGCCCTGCATCTTCTTCTGCAGCGTATCGTCGCCGATCTGCTTGGCCGCGTTCAGCGCGCTTTCGAAGTCGCCCTGCTCCAATATGCCCTTTTGCCCGGTGTAATGCGCCCACACGCCGGCGAAGCAGTCGGCCTGCAGCTCGATGCGCACCGACAGCTGGTTGGCATCGGCTTCGCTCATGCCTTGGCGCATCTGGTTGAACTTACCCATGATACCGGTGAGGTTCTGCACGTGGTGACCGACCTCATGCGCGATGACGTAGGCACGGGCGAACTCGCCTGAAGCGCCGAACTGCTGGTCGAGCTGCTGGAAGAAGGTCATGTCGAGATAGACCTTGTGGTCGCCCGGACAATAGAACGGTCCGGCCGCGGCGGAAGCAAAACCGCAGGCCGAGCGGACCTGGCCGGAAAACAGCACCAGCTTAGGGTCCTCATAGGTCAGGCCTTGCGACTTGAAGATGCCGGTCCAGGTGTCTTCCGTCTCGGCGAGCACGGTCGCCACGAACTGCTTCATCTCGTCATTGGCGGGGGTGCCGCCGCTGTCCTGGCTGCCGCTATTGTCTGATATCTGGCCGCCACCACCCGGCAGCAGGCCGCCGTCGCCGCCGCCCAGGATTGCCGAGGGATCGAAGCCGAAATACCAACCGGCCAGCACCACCAGAATGACGAGGAATATGCTGCCGCCGCCACCGGCGCGGCCACCGATCGGGATGCGGAACTGGCCGCCACCACCACCGATCCCGCCGCCGCCACCATCGCTGCGGTCGTCCTCGATATTGTCACTCTGACGACGGCCTCTCCAGAGCATGGCAATTCCTCGTGCTGCGAACTTCCCCATTGCTCCGGCGGGGCCGGCTCAACCCAACAAACAAGTATCGCAATGGTTGCTCCAAGTCACAGCATTTTTGTGGCCAGGCAGCGCCACATGGCCGCTTCACCGCACTGGCAGGGAGCGCGCAAGGCCTGTCGCATCGCCGGGCATTGGGAGGGGTGCCAGGCTTGAGGGAGATCAGGGGTTTCCTGTCGCTGCTGGTGGCGCTGGCCAGCGTGCGCGACACGGTCAAGCGCGAGATCGCCGAAGAGCCGAAGACCAGCGAAGGAAATTAGGCCGGTCCGGCGGTTCTATCAAACGCTGAACAGTCCTAGCCGGCTTCCATGCTCCGCCAGAACTGAAGGACCGTAGCGGCGATCGCTTCTGGCGCATCTTCCTGGACGAGATGCTTGGCATCAGGGACTGTCTGAAACGTCGCGCCGGGAATGCGCCGCGCCAGCTCCCGGCCGTCCTTTACCGGGATCCAATCGTCATTGTCGCCCCAGAGGATGGTGACCGGACACCGGATTTCGCCATATCGCCACTCCACCTCCTCCGTGTATTTGTCATCCATCTGTGCGACTTGCCTCCAGAATGCCTTCTGGCCCGCGTCGCCAAGCCATGGACGCAGATAGGCCTGCATCTCGTTCTTGCGTAACGGATTGTACGTCGCGCCGTTGATATAGGCGCGCAAGATCGCTTCGTGGACATAGGCGGGCAGCTCGGCAAAAACCTTCTCGTTCTGTTTGGCTGCCTGGACCAGCGGCGAGCCTTGCGGGCTGATCGCCACCGGATCGATCAGCACCAGCGAGCGAAAATTTAACCCGTTGAGCAGATGACCGCGCAGAGCGGTCGATCCGCCGAAATCATGCGCGACCACGTCGGGCCGTTCCAGCTTCCAGTGGGCACAGAGCGCCGCGAACAATTCGTTCTGGATGGCGCGCGACACGTCGCCGTCCGGTTTGTCCGACCAGCCATAGCCAAGCATGTCGAAATAGTGGACGCGTCGCTGCTTGGCGAGCCATGGCGCGATGCGGCGCCACTCGACCGAGGAGAAGGGCGTGCCATGGAGAACGACGGCGGGCGGTCCTTCCCCCATCACGCCCCAGGCGATGGAATGTCCTTGAAAGACAAAGCGTTCGGGCGGGCGCCACTCGATCGTCATCTGCATCGATCCGGAATTACCGCCGCCTACTCTTTCTGCTTGGCACCGGCGCTCTTGCCGTCCGAGCTCTTCGAGCGTTCCTCGAAACGATCGGCGCCTTTCTTCAGCGAATGTCCGGTTTCGGCCTCGGTCTTGCGCTCGTCCCTGGCGGCCGCCTGTTTCAATCCTGTGGCTGCCTGCTTGCCTTTTGCGGTCGGTGCCTGCTCAACGCCCATGGCTTCCTCCCTGCGCGCAACAAGCGCGCGATGAGAGCCAACGCGCATAAGCGCCGACGGTTCCAGCAACTAAAGCATGTCGCCCGGAAGTGTCCTCGGTTTCGGAATAACGACATGCATAAAATCAGAAGCTTACGGCAGATCGGGCGAATCCTATTCGCCGCGACATGCTGCAACGTGTTCGAAAACTCGGCAATGAAGCGCCCTTCAGCGGGCCGTCATCGCCTTGCGGAACGCTTCCAGCGTCTCGGCGCTGACATGGTGCTCGATGCCCTCGGCGTCGATGCGCGCCGTCTCGGCGCTGACGCCGAGGGAGCGCAGGAAGGCTTCCACTGTCTGGTGGCGAATGCGGCTTTCCTCCGCGACCTTGCGGCCGGCTTCGGTCAGGAACACGCCGCGATAGGGTTTTCGCGACACCAGCCCGTCGGCGCAGAGCCGCGTCAGCATCTTGGCCACCGTCGGCTGGGCGACGCCGAGGCGAGCGGCGATGTCGACTTGACGCGCCTCATTGCCGTCCTCGATCAGGTCGGCGATCAGCTCGACATAATCCTCGACCAGCGCGCTGCGGCGCGCTTCGCGCGTCTGCCGGAACCCTTCCGAATGGATATCGGCATCGAGCAACGGCTCACGCGGAGCCGGTCTGTTCTTCAGCGCCAATGCGCGCTCCTCCTCGGAAGTTTAGCCGTCGCTGCTTTTATAGCACGGGCTCTGATTCTTCAGGCCGTTTATTTGCATTCCGCGAGAGGCGCAATCGGCGTCTCCGGTCGCCCGCCCTCGCAACAAGCACCGACAATGAAATATAGCCTATTGCATAATGTTGAGCCATGGCATAGCTTATGGGTATCCTCCGGAAGCCGCGGAAAGCCTTTTCATGTTAGAAGCAGACGTCACAGCCCCCCGGTCCGCATGGCGGCCCGCCAGACGGGAGGAAGACGATCAGCCCAGCCTGCGCGAGGTCAATTCCACCATCGCGGTGCCGACGTCAGGCGTCTGGTTCCGCCGGCTGTTCGCCTTCATGGGCCCGGGCTACATGGTCTCGGTCGGCTATATGGACCCGGGCAACTGGGCGACCGACCTCGCCGGCGGCGCCCAGTTCGGCTACACGCTTTTGTTCATCATCATGCTGTCCAACCTGATGGCGATCCTGCTGCAGGCGCTGGCCGCGCGGCTTGGCATCGCCACCGGCCGCGACCTCGCCCAGGCCTGCCGCGCTTACTACCCGCGCCCGGTCAATTTCGTGCTGTGGATCGCCTGCGAGCTCGCCATCATCGCCTGCGACCTCGCCGAGGTGATCGGCACCGCGATCGCGCTGCAGCTTTTGTTCGGCATCCCGCTGATCGGCGGCGCCATGCTCACCGCGCTCGACGCCTTCCTGGTGCTGCTCCTGATGAACAAGGGTTTCCGCTATCTGGAAGCATTCGTCGTCGCGCTTCTGATCATCATCTTCAGCTGCTTTGCCATCCAGATCTTCGTTGCCGCCCCGCCGGCCGGCACGATCCTGCATTCGATGTTCGTGCCGTCCTCCGACATCATCACCAACCCGGCGATGCTCTACATCGCCATCGGCATCATCGGCGCCACGGTCATGCCGCATAATCTTTATCTGCATTCCTCGATCGTGCAGACCCGCGCCTATGAACGCACCGACGCGGGCAAGCGCGATGCCATCAAATGGGCGACGATGGACTCCACCATCGCCCTGATGCTGGCGCTCTTCGTCAACGCCGCCATCCTGATCGTCGCGGCGGTCGCCTTCCACGACACCGGCCACCATCATGTCGCCGAGATCGACCAGGCCTTCCAGCTCCTGTCGCCGCTGCTTGGCTTGGGCATCGCCTCGATCCTGTTTGCCGTGGCACTGCTGGCCTCGGGCCTCAACTCGACGGTGACGGCGACGCTGGCCGGCCAGATCATCATGGAAGGTTTTCTGCGCCTGCGCATCCCCAGCTGGGCACGGCGTCTTTTGACGCGCGGCCTGGCCATCGTTCCGGTGGTGGTCGTCACCGCGCTCTATGGCGAGAAGGGCACCGGCCAGCTGCTGGTGTTCAGTCAGGTGATCCTGTCCATGCAGCTGCCCTTCGCCGTCATCCCGCTGGTGCAGTTCGTCTCCGACAAGAAGAAGATGGGCAACCTCGCCATCCCGCGCGGCGTGGCGGCATTGGCCTGGGTAGTCGCGGCCATCATCCTGGTGCTCAATTTCAAGCTGCTCTACGAGACCATGTCCGGGGTTGGCTAAGAACCTGAGTCGAAATTAAGATCCATCATAACCCGGTCTGCGCAACAGTATCGCAACGAAGGCGATTTGCATCCAGGCGAGGGCCGATTCGATTGTGCCCTCGTGCGCGCCGATATCGGCTTGCGACCGCGCCGCTTGTATAGCGCTCACGCACCATATTATATCGTTCTCGGTCGGCTTCGTTCTAAGGCATGTACTCCTACCGCTATTTGGCCAGCTGCCATGATTGAGCTTTCAGCATGGGTTTAGACCGCAAACCGCAGGTACGCCGGACAACGCCGCCGTCGGAAAGTATCATTGCGAGCTGGTACGAGAACGCCAGTTCACTCGATAGCTACAGCATTGACTTGAGTGCATCGGAACAGTCGAGCATGCGCGAGTTGGCGACGCGGATACTCGTCAATCCACCCGTGTGGCAAAAGGCGTTGATCGCGCTGCGCGACGCCATGGTTATGCCCTTCGGCATCAAAACCTCCGACACGGTCAGGACGTTCCAGGAGAGCCGTGAACGGGTGGACTTCTTCCCGGTGCACTGGGAGGGCAAGGACGAAATCGTGCTCGGCACGGATGACCGACACCTGGACTTCCGTCTATCTCTGCTCCGACGCCATTCTCCAACGGGCACGTTGATCATCGCGACAACCGTTGTGCATACCCACAATGCCCTGGGCTTCACCTATCTCAACGCGATCAGGCCTTTTCATCACCTGGTGGTCAGGGCCAACCTGGCACGCTGTGCACAAACGCAAATGCAGTAGAGCTGCAGGAACGTCGAATTTCGAACGATGAAACACGGCGGGGAGCTCCCGCCCCGTGCTTCTTCTCACACAGTCCGGCCGCAGATGGTCCCGCGACAAATCGGCGATCCGCGCTATCTTCCCCTCGTCATGACCGGGATCGAAGATTTCAGGAAATTCTACGCGCGGCTGATGGCCGCAAATGCCGGATCGCCCGATCCGCGCCTGCAGACGGTCTTCGCCGAAGTGCCGCGCGAAGCCTTTCTCGGCCCCGGACCGTGGACGATCATCGCCGGCAACGGCAAGATCACGACGCCGAGCGCCGATCCGGCCCACATCTACCAGAACGTGCTGGTGGCGCTCGACGACGACAAGGGCATCAACAATGGCGAGCCGTTCCTGCACGCCATGTGGATCGGAAAGCTTGCGCCGAGACCCGGCGAGGCCGTTTGTCATATCGGCGCCGGCACCGGCTACTACACTGCGGTGCTGACCAGGCTGGTTTCGCCGGGCGGCACCGTCACCGCTTTCGAGCTCGACAAGAAGCTGGCAGAGCTGGCCCGGCAAAATCTCGAAGCCTACGGCAATGCGACTGTTGTCCATGGCAATGCCGTGACCTCGCCCCTGCCATCATCCGACATCATCTATGTCAACGCCGGTGTCGTGGCCCCTCCCGCCGGATGGCTGAAGGCGTTGCGCCCCGGCGGCCGCATGATCTTCCCGTGGCGTCCGGCCGAGCGCGTTCCGTTCGCGGTGATGGTGACCCGCGGCGAAAAAGGCTTCGCCTGCCACCCGTTCATGCGCTCGTGGTTCATCCCTTGTGTCGGCGCGTCGACCGCCGACTCCGCCGCGAAGATCCCGACACGCGAAGAGGCCGCGCGCAGCCGCTCGATCTGGCTGATCGAGGATAGGCAGCCAGACAGCACCGCCACGGCAATCTTCGAGCATGTCTGGTTCTCGTCAGAAGCCCCGAGCGCGCGTGATTAAGCATCGGTGGCGAACCAGATTCGCGGCCGCTGTCGGGATGGTCGCGGCTGGTCCGTCCTTGGACTGAAGTCCGGCCGCGACGGCGTGGACGAAAGCAAGGGAGAGCACAATGAGAAAGATCACCGCCGCAACCTTCGTCAGCCTCGATGGCGTCATGCAGGCACCCGGTGGACCGGAAGAAGATCCGGTCGGCGGCTTCAAATTCGGCGGCTGGACTTTCCACTACTTTGACGAGGAGGCGGGCGCGGCAATGGATGACCTATTTTCCAAACCCTTCGCCCTGCTGCTCGGCCGCAGAACCTACGACATCTTCGCCGCGTATTGGCCGTACCAGAAAGATCCGATCGCGGATGCCTTCAACCCCGCGACCAAATATGTGGCGACGCATCGGCCGGACACTCTGACCTGGCAGAACACGCAGTCGCTTGGGCCCGATATCATCGCGACTTTGCACCGGCTCAAGCAGGAAGATGGACCTGACCTGCTCATCCAGGGATCTGGCAATCTCATTCAGACTTTGCTCGCCAACGGGCTGATCGACGAGATCCGGCTGATGACGTTCCCGCTGTTGCTGGGCAAGGGCAAGCGGCTGTTCGGCGATGCCGCGATGCCGGCCGCCTTCAGGCTTGTCAAATCGCAGGCTTCCACCACCGGCGTCATCATGGCGACCTACGAGCGCGCGGGCGAAATAGAGGTCGGCTCCTTTGTCACCGGCAAACCCTCCGACGCCGAACTCGAACGGCGCAAGAACTGGAAGTAAATTCGACCTCTGGCATCAAGCTGGAACACCCCTCATCCGACCTCGCTTCGCGAGGCCACCTTCTTCCACAAGGGGAGAAGGTGGAGCCTGGCGCATTCGGCTCTGCCACTCTCCAACATTGGCAATTAGCCATGACATCGATGACTCTTCCTTCTCCCCTTGTGAGGCCTTTGCACGGAACCGGGTTGGTGATTCCGTGCGTAAGGAATGAAGAGGGATGATTC
>NZ_VFUI01000028.1:0-47691 GCF_006440535.1 Mesorhizobium sp. B2-5-13
GGCGGGGAAGGGGTGACTTAGGGTTTGCATCGCTACCGGCGATCCGGCACTTGCGAGGTAGTGACCGGCTTGGGGCCGGAACCCGGTTATCCGCTATCAGGATGAAGGCAGTACCGCCCGAGCGCCGCAGCTAGTCTAGGCAGGTTAGATGTGCACATTTGGGATAAAATAGATGACAGCCAGCAGCGTTCAAAATGTTTTCGCGACTGAGCGCATTGCTGCGCGGACTGGTGAAGCTTTACCGCCTGCCTATCACCGAATTGATGATCGCACGATCTCGTCGACATAGGTCTGCAGTGCCTTCTTCACGGTTTCACGCGGGCCGGTCATCGCTGTTTCTACCGGAGTGAGTCGGTTTGATTGGCCGTCTCGTTCGCCTGCTGCCTCACTGCATCTATCAGGTCTCGTGTCGCCTGAGCGACCTTGGCAACGGGTAGTCGATGAACGCAGTACACGCCGCCCGGATTGCCGGGCTTGCACAAATCGGGCGCAATGCACTGGCAAGGCAACGGCGGCTCAACGGTGCGGTGAAGCACCCCAAGAGGTCCCCAGATGTCGGGTGGCGTGAGGCCATAAAGGCCCACAACCGGGGTTCCGACTGACGCAGCCAGGTGCATTGGGCCGCTCTCGTTTCCCAGAAAGATAAATGCATCCGCAAGCAAAGCAGTTAATGTCTCAAGCGAGATCTTACCAACAACGCTCGCCAATGGTGACGCTGCCATGTCCAAGATTGTCTGCGCGGTTGGGCCTTCATTAGGTCCACCAACCAGTAGTGACCGCAGGCCCGTCGCGGCATAAACCTCGTCGATTATTGCAGCGAACCGTTCAGGTTGCCAACACCGCCCTTCGAACCTTGCTCCAGCGTGCACAGCGACGAAAGCTTTTACAGCCAGCTTGCTTTGCGCCAGAACCTGGGTAGACGCGCTTCGCCCAACCGGCGTGGGTTCAAGCCTCGGCGTCACTTCGCGTAATTCTATCCCAAGAGCTTCAAGCGGGGACAAATATCGGTACAAATAGTGCGCGCCTCCATGACCAAAGGTTTCAGCAAATATATTAGCAGGCTGACCTTCCCAAAACTTCAGGGGCTTTTCCGGGGGGTTGTACCCAACGCGCAGCGGAGCGCTGGTTGACCTGTGCAATATCCTTGACGTCTTCGAGTCAGTTACATCAATGGTGAGATCGAATTTTCGGCGACGGAGGTCAGCGACCAAGCTTGAATATTCCTTCATCCGCTGAAGCAGACTTCTACCAGCACTTCTACCGTCGAACCCGATGGCCACGTCCGCGATATTCTGGCTGATTACGAAGTCTCGCAGGCCAGGAGCGCAGAGCATGGCTATCGCAGCGTTTGGGTAAGCGAGGCGCAAATTTCGCACGAGCACCGAGGTCAGAATGATGTCCCCGATGTACTTCGTCTGAATAACGAGAATGGACTTGATAGTCTGCCGATCAACCATCGAGATATTCAGCACACCAACCTCCTGAAGGGCGGGTAATGTTGGTCGTTGGTCGGTTCGCATCTCCGAGAAATGGATATCTCATCGGAGCTAGATCATCCTTGCTATAGCGTTCGGGACAGCCCATGTTGCAAACTCCCCTAAGAAGCACTTGTCATGGCATCTGTCCCTGCCACAAGGGCAATCCAGTTTCCGCAGCGAAGTCCCTATCCTCTGCGTAGATTGGCTCGCCTCTACTCACTACCAGGCGAAGCAAATCCGCATCTTCGTCGGCATGATATCGAAAGGCATTTCGGGTGTCGTATCCATGCCCAGCCTGGGACAGGGAAAACCCGCTGACTACAACAGGGGCGAAACCGGCGAAACGCGTCAACATGATCGCGAAGGCTCCGGTGGAGATTTTCCGGTGCCAGCCGCGGGATACATGATATGTGCCGCTAAGCCGCCAGACGATGTTGGCAAGTTGCCATTTGGTGAGCGCCTGCAAGGTATCAAAACCATAATTGAAGGTGCGACAACCAGCTTTCAGCTTGTCTTCAACGTCCGGCCAAACCGGTACGATCAGATGTTTCGCCTGCCGTCCCTTTAACAAGTCGCGCTTGTAGAAGTCCTGTTCGCTCGCACCAACTAAAATGCCGCGGCGGATGACGGCGATATCAGGAAGGCGGAGGCCGAACGTTTCCGCCAAAAGCTGGGAAGCATTGACGGTCACAAGTGCCCAATCGACACCATGTCCCTCCGGGAGGCGAAAATTCGGCGCCGATCCCATCACCAAGGCGGGACCCGTGACCCTGGGCAACCGAAGAGTTGGCTTTGAGAAGATTGGCAAGAAATCCAAAAGCGGAGTTTTCATGCGGGAACCTGAACGGCATGTTCCTCAAACGCGCGCAGAATGCTCTCTTCTCGCCTCCACAATTCGTCCCATTGCGTGGTGCCGGACCAGCCCGCAAACCAAGGGCCGCCGAGCGTGTAGTGCGCCAGCGAGACATCGGCGGGATCGAGTTCCGAAGCCGAAGCCCCTACGAGGTAGTTCCATGCCAGAGGCAATTCCCCGATCTCGTGGTCCTCAAGCCATTTGAAGGCGTGGAGGTCACGTCCAGGCCACGTATTGAGCATCTCGTTGGTCAGCCGTTTGTTGGAGGGATGATCTAGATTCCACAAAACGACCGACGACCAGTTTTTGCGGCGATAGAACGTCTGCATTTGTCCGTCCATCTTGACCGCTTCGGATTCGCGTTGCTGGTGCTTAACCGCCATAATCGCGTAGGAAGGATCGACTAGATCGAGCAGCTTGGCTGGATCCTTCAGAAACAGGACATCACAATCGCAGAACATGGCCCAGCCGCCTTGCCTTATAAACGGAACGGCAAAGCGCGATATGGCAAACTCTGTCGCCATCGGTGCTTCGGAAATCGGGCACCAGAGCTTACCATCCCGTACCACCATCGGTCGCTTCATAATTCCTTGGGCTTCAAGGTCTTTGAGCACCAATGGTAGGATCTGCAACGGCGTGCTTGTCCGCCGATAAGCGCTCCATCGCGCTACGTCTAGAACGCGGGATTCCCGTGGATCATAGCCGATGTAGATTGGTATCATGCCGCAACCCCATAATTGTGCAAATTTACTCATATTAAGCAGGGAAGCACTGCAAGCGGAAGACCGAAGTACAGCGGATCACTTGGTCACGGTGGCGACCGTGCACGGTGATCGGCACCAAATGCGTATCGGAAAAGATCTCGGGAGAAGCGGGCCACGGCCTCTTCCCCGTCCTTGGCGTACCAAGGGCAAATCTTCGGCATTGCGCGTTCCTTTCAATCTGAAGTCAGCGTTCCGCGCTTGGTCCTACCCTCTGAAGTAGGTCGCCAACTGTTTTTCTCCACCTTGCGGAAGAAAGTCGGCAGAAGCAGCTATTCACTCCGCGTCGGAGCCCAAAATATCTTGACAGAACCCGGCCGCGGCTTGGCCGAGCCCGATCGTGTCTACCGGCTGTGGAACCTTGGCCCTGCAACGCTTTACGAGCGGGAACTAAGGACAAGCCGACATCACACATGGGTCACGGCTAGGTGCGGTCCTGGCGCACCCGTCACATCTGATGCGTCGTCACTAACGTCCGCTTTCGGCGGCGGCACAGCTGACTTCGATAATCGAGATGAGGCGCAAAGCGGCCGTCCAACCGTAGAGTTATGGACGTCTCTCTCGGGTCATTCGGGACGGCAGGCACTGACCAATGCCGGTTTCCCACCTCACCCATAGCACCCCCGCTCCACCGCCAGCCTCTTTACCAACCCCAGCACCCCATCGATAGCTGGCGTTGGCTTGCCCGTCAGCCGCCCAAGCTCCTGCACCGCGCCCACCAGCGCGTCGATCTCCATCGGTCGGCCGCGTTCCAGATCCTGCAGCATCGAGGTCTTGTGTTCGCCGACGTCGCCGGCGCCCTTGATGCGGCGGTCGACGTCGATGGGGAAGCGCACGCCCAGGCTTTCGCCGATTGCTTGCGCTTCCAGCATCATGGTGCGGGCGAGCTGGCGGGTGCCCTCGTCGGCGACGATCGCGGCCAGCGTGCTGCCGGTCAGCGCCGAGATCGGGTTGAACGAGAGATTGCCCCACAGTTTTATCCAGATCTCGCCGCGGATGTCGTCGCGCACCGGCGCCTGCAGCCCGGCCTTGACCATCTCCCCGGCCAGGAGTGTGGCCCGTTCGCTCTTCTCGCCCGAGGGTTCGCCGAGCGAGAAGCGCTTGCCCTCGACATGGCGGATCAGGCCGGGTGCATCGACCTCGACGGCGGGGTAGACCACTGCGCCGATGACGCGCTGCGGGCCGAGCCGCTCCCAAATCGAGCCGCCAGGGTCGACCTGATGCAGCCTGGTGCCTTCGAGCGCGCCGCCGGCCTTGTAGAAATACCACCAGGGAACGCCGTTCTGCATGGTGACAACCGATGTGTTCTCCCCAAGCAGCGGCGCGATCTGGTCGAGCGCGGGCGCGACGGAATGCGCCTTCAGCGCCAGCACGACATAATCCTGCGCGCCGAGATCTTCCGCCTTGGCGGCGGCGCGGACCGGGGCGGTCGTCTCCTTCCCGTCCTCGATCAGGCGCAGGCCATTTGCCTTGATTGCCTCGAGATGCACGCCGCGGGCGACGATCGACAGGTCGGTCCGGCCGGCGATGGCCAGCTTTGCCGCGAGATAGCCGCCGATGGCGCCGGCACCGAAGATGGTGATCTTCATCGTAGTGAGCCTTTGATTCTATGCATGTCGTTATCTCGGAACCGAGGGACGCTTCCAAGCGACATGCATTAGAGCCCGAGTTTGGCGGCGAGCCCAATGCGCTGCAGCTTGCCGGTCGCGCCCTTGGGGATCTCGTCCAAGATCAGCACCTTGCGCGGCACCTTGAAGTCGGCGAGCCGCATCGCGGCGTGGGCGCGGATTTCGCCCTCGGTTGCGCTCATGCCTTCGCGCAACACCACGGCCGCCGCCACCTCCTCGCCGAGCTTGTCATGCGGCATGGCGAAGGTCACCACCTGCGCCACCGCCGGGTGGTCCATCAGCACGTCGTCGACCTCAAGCGGCGAGATCTTCTCGCCGCCGCGATTGATGATCTCCTTCAGCCGGCCGGTGACCCTGAGATAGCCGTCAGCGTCGAGCACGCCCTGGTCGCCGGTGTGGAACCAGCCATGCGCGAAGGCAGTGGCGTTGGCGTCCGGGTTTTTCTCATAGCCTGACGTGACATTGGGTCCGCGAATGACGATTTCGCCGGTCTCGCCGGCTTCCACCAGCCGGCCATCCGGCGCCATGACCGCCACTTCGGGGCCGCCGGCCGCACCGACGCTGCCCGGCTTGCGCAGGCCCGGCGGCAGCCGGTTCGACGCCATCTGGTGCGCGGCCTCGGTCATGCCGTAGGATTCGATGACAGGGCAGCCGAAGGTCGCCTCGAGTTCGGCCATCACCTGCGCCGGCAGCGACGCCGAGGACGAGCGAATGAAGCGCGGGCGTGCCGCCGCCAGCGCTTCGGCATTGCGCGCCGCGCGCGCCAGGATCGCCTGGTGCATGGTCGGCACCGCCGTGTACCAGCTCGGTTTGGCGTCGCTCAGCCACTGGAAGAAGCGCAGCGCGTTGAAGCCCGGCGTGCAGTAGATGCTGCCGCCCGATGCCAGCGACGACAGCACCGCCGCGATCAGGCCGTGGATGTGGAACAGCGGCATGATGTTGAGGCAGCGGTCATCCGCCGTCAGGCCAAGCGTCGCGCCGATATGGCGGGCGGAGGCCGCGACATTGGCATGGCTGAGCGGCACCAGCTTGGGGCGTGAGGTGGTGCCGGAGGTGTGCAGCAAAAGCGCGATATCATCGTCACCAGCCATATCGGGCGCCGCTTGCGGTCCGACCGCGGCACCCTCGATGATGAAAGTGCCGGCAGGCGCATCTGGCGGCACGATGAGGCGCAGCACGCGGATGCCGAGGCGATCGGCAACGGTCACAGCCGGGCCGGCTTCATCGACTCCGACAAGGATCGCCTTGGCGCCGATATCGGTCAGGTAGAAATCGAGCTCGTCGGCCCGGTAGGCGGGGTTGAGCGGCGCCGTCGAGGCGGTGGCCGCCACGGCGACGAAAGCCGTCGCCATCTCAGGCCCGTTCGGCAGCACGATCGCCACCCTGTCGCCCCGGCCGATGCCGAGGGCATGAAGCTGTGTGGCCGTGGCGGCGATCAGCGCGCGCAGGCCGCCATGGGTGAGCGTGGGTCTGTCAGGAGCGAGGATTGCCGGCGCGTCGTCGGCGCCAGCGACGAGGCGGCGGGAGAGGTCTGTGTGGGTCTGGGTCATGGTCACCGGCTATGTTTCAGACGAGTGCTTGTGAAAGTCCAGTCGACGTTGGCGCCGCCCCCGCTCCGTCTCGGCTTCGCCGAGCCACCTCTCCCCCACGTTGTCCCACGTTGTGGGGGAGAGGAAACCCCGGCTTTCAAAGGTTGCGACCAATCATCCTGCCGTAAACCTCAATATCCCAGCGCCATCCCGTCCTTGCGCGGATCTGATGCCCCCGTCAGCGTTCCCTTGTCCCAGTCGATCAGCACCGCCTGGCCGCCGCCGAGCGGATGGTGCGGCTCGGTGATGGCATGGCCGCGCCGGCGCAGGCCTTCGATCGCCTCGGCGGGCACGTTGCGCTCGGCCTCCACCATGCCGTCATTGTAAAACACGCGCGGCGCGTCGAGCGCCTGCTGCGGGTCCATGCCGAAATCGATCATGTTGGTCAAAAGATGGACATGGCCGAACGGCTGGTAGCCGCCGCCCATCACGCCGAACGGCATCACCACGCGGCCGTTTTTGGTCGCCATGCCTGGCATGATCGTGTGCATCGGCCGCTTGCCGGGCGCGATGGCGTTGGGGTGCGCCGCGTCGAGGCGGAAGCTCGAGCCGCGGTTCTGCAGCACCACGCCGGTCTTCGGGCCGACGACGCCGCTGCCGAAGGAATAATAGGTCGAGTTGATGAAGGAGACCGCGTTGCGGTCGCGGTCGACGATCGAGATGTAGACCGTGTCGCTGCCGGGCAACTGGATGTCAGGCAGATGGGTCATGGCGCGCTCGCGGTCGATCTCGGCGCGCAGCCGCTCGGCATGGGCGGCCGAGAGAAGCTCCCTCACCGGCACCGGGACACGGTCCTGGTCGCCGACGAAACGGTCGCGGTCGCGATAGGCCAGCCGCCCGGCCTCGATCTCCAGATGCAGGCGCTCGGCGCCGTTGGGGTTGAGCCCGCCGAGCTTGAAGCCCGACAGCACGTTCAGCATCATCAGCGCCGTCAGGCCCTGGTTGTTCGGCGGCATCTGGTGAATCTCATGACCGCCATAGCTGACGCTGACCGGCGCCACATAGTCGCCTCGGGTCATGGCGAAATCTTCGGCCGTGTGCAGTCCGCCCAATTCCTTGAGCCGGCGCACCATGTCGTCGGCGACCGCGCCTTCGTAGAATCCGGCGCGGCCGTGCTTGGCGATTATCCGCAAGGTGGCGGCCAGCTCCGGCTGCTTGTGCACGTCGCCGGCCTTCGGCGCGGCGCCGCCGGGCAGGAAGATGCGGGCCGCGTGCTCGTCGGCGGAAAGATCGGTCTCCGGGTCGGCCCAGTCGAAGGCGACGCGGTCGTGCACGACATAGCCATTCTCGGCATAGTGGATCGCCAGCGCCAGCACCTCGGTCAGGCTCTTGCTGCCATAGTCCTCGAGCAGCCGGCACCAGGCGTCGATGGCGCCCGGCACGGTCACCGCATGCGGTCCCTGCTTGGGAAGCTCGCTAAAACCCTTGTCGCGATACCAGTCGACGGTCGCGGCCGCCGGCGCCCGGCCGGAGCCGTTGAAGGCCAGCACCTCGCTTTGTCCCTTGGGGCAGTAGAGGACAAAGCAATCGCCGCCTATCCCGGTCGATTGCGGCTCGACCACGCCCTGCACGGCGGCCGCACAGATAGCGGCATCAATGGCATTGCCGCCGGCGCGCAGCATCTCGATGGCCGCCAGCGTCGAGAGCGGGTGCGATGTCGCGGCAATCGCTTCCGTGGCACGAACCGGCGAGCGGCCGGGAAACTGGAAATCACGCATCTGGTCTGGATATCCCTAGGGTCACTTGAAGCGAATGGGTCCGATGAAATCAATGCCGGCGGCCGAAGATCTGCGCCAGCGACAACAGCAGGACCGAGAGCACGATCAGGCAGGTCGAGATGGCGGCGATGGTCGGGTCGATCTGGTCGCGCAGCGCGTTGAACATGCGGCGCGTCAAGGTGGTGGTCTCGCCGCCCGAGATGAACAGCGAGACGACAACTTCGTCGAAGGAGGTGATGAAGGCAAACAGCGCCCCCGAGACGATCGAGAAGCGGATCTGCGGCATCGTCACCTGCCAGAAGGCAGCGATGCGTCCCGCACCCAGGCTGCGCGCCACGCGCTCCTGGTTCATGTCGTAGGAGCGCAGGCCCGACAGCACCGTCAGCACCACCAGCGGCAGCGCCTGCACCGTATGCGCGATGACCAGGCCGGTCAGCGTGTTGTTGAGGCCGATGCGCGCATAGAGGAAGAAGGTGCCGATGCCGATCAGGATCACCGGGATGATCAGCGACGCCGTGAGCAGCGCGTTGATGGTGCCGTTGAAGCGCAGCGTACCCCTGTTGATGGCATAGGCCGCGGCGGTGCCGAGCGGCGTCGCCACCAGCGCGGTCATGACAGCGACCTTCACCGACACGATGGTGGCGTCACGCCATTCCAGCGACTGGAAATAGCTTTCGTACCAGCGCAGCGACCATTGCTGCGGCGGGAATTGCAGCAGCGTCGAATCCGAAAACGACATGATGACGATGATGACCGACGGCGCGATCAGGAACAACAGCACGAGGCCGCCGAGGCCGTAGAGCCACAGGCGTTGCCGGTGCGAGATCGGCAGGCCGATATCTCCGCTCATCGCGAACTCCATACGCCGGTGGCGCGCGCGCCGAGCAGCCACTGGAACAGGCCCAGAAGCGCGAGCGTGACCACCAGCAGCACCACGCCGAGTGCCGCACCCGCACCCCAGTTGGAATAGAGGCTGGTGGTCTGTTCCATGCGCATCGCCCACATCACCACCTTGCCGCCGCCCATCAGTGCCGGCGTGACGAAGAAGCCGAGGCACAGCACGAAGACGATGACCACGCCCGAGGCGAGGCCGGGCAGCGACAGCGGAAAGAAGATCTGCCTAAAGGTCGCGGCCGGGCCGGCGCCGAGGTTCATGCCGGCGCGCAGGCAGTCGGTGTCGATGGTCTTCATCGAGGCGTAGAGCGGCAAAACAAGAAACGGCAGCAATATGTGCGTCATGCCGATGACCACGCCTGAAAAATTATTGGCCAGCGACAGCGGCTGGCTGATCACGCCGAGGTCGATCAGCCAGCTGTTGATCAGGCCCTTGCGCTGCAGGATCACCAGCCAGGCATAGGTGCGCACCAGAACCGATGTCCAGAACGGCAGGATGACGAAGATCAGGCAGATCGAGGCGGCCCGGCGCGGCAGTTGCGACAGCATGTAGGCCAGGGGATAGCCCAGCAGCACGCAGGCGCCGGTAACGATGAAGGCGACCTTGAAGGTGGTGATGAAGGTCCTGATGTAGGAGGCCTGCTCGAAGAAGCGTGCGTAGTTGGCGGCGCTGAAGGCGCCGGTCTCGTCGAACAGCGACAGCCAGAACAGCCAGCCGATCGGCACGATGATGATGGCACAGACAAGGAACAGGCTCGGCGCCAGCAACGCCAGCAGCCGCAGTGACTCCCGCCGCGCATCGGCGCGTAGCTCTTGCGCGTTCAGATCCTGCCTCGCCGGGCCGGCGATCTCTTTCAGCAGGGCGGATTGCGCGCTCATCCCTCGGCCGCCACCAGGATCGTGTCCTTCGCATCGAGGCCGAGCGTGATCGGCTGGCCGGGCGCCGGCATTCTGGCCAGCACATCGCTGCGGCAATAATCGCGCAACGTCAGCTGGCGGCCGTCACTCAGGCTGGCATAGCAGACGAAACTGTCGCCCTGGTAGATGATATCGCTGACCGTCGCATCGAGCACATTGATGTCGGTCGACGGCTCGTCCGCGGTGACCAGCCGCAACTTCTCCGGTCGCACCACCATCAGATGCCGACCCGCCGGCGGTGTCGGTGCGCCGGTCTGGATTCGCCTGTCCTGATACCAGACCGACCCGTTGCGGCACTCGACGGGAATGAAATTCGATTCGCCGATGAAACCGGCCACGAATTGCGTTTTCGGCGCGACATAGAGGGTTTCGGGCTTGTCGAGCTGTTCGATGCGGCCAGCGTTCATCACGGCGATACGGTCCGACATGGTGATGGCTTCGCGCTGGTCGTGCGTGACATAGACCGTCGTCATGCCAAGACGGCGATGAAGCGCGCGCAACTCGATCTGCATATGCTCGCGCAGACCCTTGTCGAGCGCCGACAGCGGTTCGTCCATCAAGACGATGCGCGGCTCGAAGACGATGGCGCGCGCCAGGGCCACGCGCTGGCGCTGACCGCCGGAGAGCTGGTCGACGCGGCGCTCGCCCAAGCCCTGCAGCTTCACCAGCTCCAGCGCCTTCTCCACGCGCTGCGCCGCCTCGGCTGCCGCGACGCCGCGCTGCTTCAGTGGAAAGGCGATGTTGTGGAAGACATTCATATGCGGAAACAGCGCATAGTTCTGGAATACCATGCCGATGTTGCGCCTGTGCGGCGGCGTGGTGATGATCTCGTCGCCGCCGACCTTGATGCTCCCGCCATTGGCTCTGACGAAACCGGCCAGGATCATCAGCAGCGTCGTCTTCCCCGATCCGGAAGGCCCGAGCAGCGTCAGGAACTCGCCGGCTTCGACATCGAGATTCAGGTCGCGCAACACCGGCACGCTGCCAAATCGTTTCTCGATCCGGCGCATGCTGATCGGCAGCGCGGATGGTGCAATGGACAAGATCGTTTTCTCCTGGGCAGAGACTGAAGGAGCGGGGCGGCGTTTGCGCCGCCCCGCAATGTCAGGGGTCCGGCCTATTGCTGGATCAGGTTGTTGAACTTTTCCGTCGCCTCGACGAGGGTGTCGCGCCAGAACTCGGCATCCTGCAACACCTGCTTCTTGACGTTTTCGGGCGCCGAGTTGATGTCCTTGATCCGCTCGGGCGGGATCTTGCCGGTCTCGAAAGCCTTCTCGTTCACCGGCCCATTGTCGACATAGAGCGGCAGATTGGCCTGCAGCTGCGGGCTGACGAACATCGCCAGCGCCTTCATCGCCGCTTCCTTGTTCTTGGCGCCTTTGGGGATGACCATGCAGTCGGCGGTGAGCACGCCCTGCTCGAACGAGAAGCTGACCGGCGCGCCTGCCTTCTTCAGGGTGCCGGCACGGCCGTTCCAGATGCTCGCCATGTCGACTTCGCCATCCTTCACCAGTTGCATGGCCTGGGCGCCGGAGGTCCACCAGGCGTCGACATGGCCACGGATCTTGTCGACCGATTTCAGCGCGCCGTCGATGTCGACGGGATAGACCTTGTCGATCGGCAAGCCGGAGGCGAGTGCGGCGACGCTCAGCGTCTCCGTCGCCTGACTGCTGCTCAGCGCGCGCCGTCCCGGAAACTTCTCCACGTTCCAGAAGTCGGCCCAGGTCTTCGGGCCCTTGTCGCCGAAGACGTCGGTCCGATAGATCAGCACGACAGAGGTGTAGGAAATGCCGACCCAGTCGTCATGCACCAGCTTGGGGTTGATGCCGCTCTTGTCGATGATCCCGTAATCGAGCTTTTCGAACAGCCCTTCCTTGGAGCCGCGCGCGCATTCGTCGGCGCCCAGCTCGGTGATATCCCATTTGACGGCATTGCCGGTCACCTGCAGGCGCACGTCGTCGAGGCCGTTGGTGGTGTCTTCCTTGATGGTGATGCCGAGCGCATCGGCGGTCGGCTTGAAGAAGGCCTTGGTTTCCGCTTCCTGATAGGTGCCGCCCCACGAGGCGACGGTGATGGTGTCGGCGGCGAGGGCAGGCACTGCCACGGAGGCAATGAGGCCGGCTATCGCGAAAGTTCTAAAGTTCCTGTTCATTTCGGTTCTCCGACCGGTGTTCCCATTTGTTTTTGATTTGGCATGCGATTTTGTATACAATTTCGAATGTAGCCGAGAGATCGGTGTTGTCAACTCCGGCGAGGACGATCAATTCGACGCGATGGGACGGTGCCGCAGGGCGTGGCAAATTGCGCCGACTGCGACTACAAACGAGGCAATGTTCGGCTAAAGCAGCCGGAGAACTGGGGACGGGACTTGGCCAAGGAAACAAAAAATACGCTGCGCGACTCCGTCTATTCCGCGCTCAAGGCGATGATCGTGACCGGCCAGATTCCGCCGGGCTCGCGCGTCACCGAGAGCGATATCGCGGCCAAACTCAGTGTCAGCCGCACGCCGGTGCGCGAGGCCTTCAACCGGCTGGAGCGCGACGGACTGGTCACCGGCCGGCCGCGCCAGGGCTATGCCGTCACCGAGTTCGACATCAACATGTTCCGCGAGGCCTTCGACATCCGCGAACTGCTCGACGGCCATGCGACCGAACTGGCGGCGGCGGCTGCCACGGAGAAGGACAAGGCGCGGCTGCGTGCCATGCTGGCTGAGTGCGAGCGGCTGGCCGCCATTCCCGATCGCACCACGCGCGAAAAATTCCAGGAACTGGAGGTCGGCATCGATCTGCACCGCGTCATTGCCGAAATCAGCGGCAATGCGATGCTGCACGGCATGCTGTGCGGCATCCTCGACAAGTCCCAGCACTATGTCTGGACGGAACTCTTGTGGCTTGACGAATGGAAGATCGCCCGCGACGAGCATGCCGAGATCGTCGAGGCGATCTGCGCAAACGATATCAGCCGCGCCGGAACGCTGGCGCGCGCCCATGTACGCGGTTCGCGCGAGAACGTGTTGCGCCTGCTGCAGGCGAAATCGGACTATCAGAGTTTCCTGGCCAAGGCCTCCTGAGCGGGACAGCCCATTGGCGCCTACCAGGTCCAGCCGCCCTTTCCGAGCGTCGCCACCGCGTCGACGATGCGGGTGAAGCTCGCGCGGGCGCGGGCGACGCTGTGCCGGGCCCTGAGATAGCCGTGCACCAGGCCGGGTTCCTCGAACCAGGTGGCGCGCCCGCCTGCCGCGACGATGCGGTCGCGATAAGCCTCGCCATCGGATGACAGCGGGTCGCACTCGGCGGTCACCAGCACGGTCGGCGGCAGGTTGGCGAAATCGGCATCGGCCAGCGGCGACAGCGTGATGTCACCGGTCTGGTCCACGCCCCCGGTGCGGATGTGCTTGTAGAATTCAAGGTCGCGCACCGTCAGCATCGGCGCCTCGGCATGCGTCACATAGGAGCCGCGCGAGCGATCGCCGCCGAGGCCGGGATAGATCAGCATCTGGCCGACCGGCTTTTTCGCATGGCCACGCGTCGCGTGCGCAACGGCGGCGCAAAGGTTGCCGCCGGCGCTGTCGCCGCACAGCACCACCGGGCGGTCGGAGCCCCCCGCGGCCCATTCGAAGGCGGTCATCGCATCGTCGAAAGCGGCTGGGTGTAGATGCTCCGGCGCCAGCCGGTAATCGACCGAGACCACCTCATAACCGGTGCGGCCGCAAAGCTCGGCGCAGACATCGTCGTGGCTGTCCAGCCCGCCGAGGACGAAGCCTCCGCCATGGATGTAGAGCACCATGGCGGCACGGTCCGGCGTCGCGTTGCGATAGATGCGGATTGGGATGTTGTTGGCAGGTGTGGCGATGGCGGTCGTCTCGGCCGTCACGCCTTGCGGATAGCCGGCAAAGAACTCGCGGCACATGCGGTCATAGATCTCGCGCTGCCGCGCGATCGTGTAGTCGATCGTATCAGGCGGATAATAGGAATTGGTCCGCTCGATGAAGGCCCAGGTCTCGGTGTCTATGAGTTTTGCGTAGTCGGTCATGAACGGAGACCGGACAGCAATGAACGCGCCCAGGCGCCCCCCTCTGGCCTGCCGGCTATCTCCCCCTCAAGGGGGCAGATCGGATGTCGTCTCGGCTTTCGCCAACCGCCAACGTTTCCGGAAGAGCGCTGTTGGCAAGACCGCCGATCTGCCCCCTTGAGGGGGAGATGCCCGGCAGGGCAGAGGGGGGTGCCTGGCGCCATCATCTCCGAGTTATTTCCCCTTCCACACAGGCTCGCGCTTCTCCGCGAAAGCGCGAAAACCTTCCATACCGTCCTCCGACCCATAGAGCGCGTCGACGGTCGGCAACTGCCGGCGCGTCACCTTGTTCATGGCATCCTGGAAGGCCAGCGATTCCGCCACCCGCGCGGTCTCCTTGATCGCTGCGAACACCAGTGGCGGGCCGCTGGCGAGCAGCCGGGCGACCTCCCAGACGCGGTCCTCGAGCTTTTCCTTGGGCAGCACCTCGTTGACCAGGCCCCAGCGATGCGCCTCGGCGACATCCATCCAGCGGCCGGTGAGCAAAAGGTCCATGGCGACATGATAGGGGATGCGCTTCGGCAGCTTGATCGTCGCCGCGTCGGCCACCGTGCCGGCGCGGATTTCGGGCAGCGCGAAGGAGGAATGGTCGGAGGCGTAGATGAGGTCGCAGGACAGCGCCAGCTCGAAGCCGCCGCCCACCGCCATGCCGTTGACGCAAGCGAGGACCGGCTTGTTCAGATCGCGCAATTCCTGCAGGCCGGCAAAGCCGCCGACGCCATAATCGCCGTCGACCGCGTCGCCGCCGGCGGCGGCCTTGAGGTCCCAGCCGGCGCTGAAGAACTTGTCGCCGGCGGTCTTAACGATGGCCACGCGCAGGTCGGGATCGTCGCGGAACGCCTTGAAGGTCTCGCCCATCAGCCGCGAGGTTTTCAGGTCGATGGCATTGGCCTTGGGGCGGTCGAGCGTGACCTCCAGGATCGAGCCTTCGCGGCGGGTCGAAATGACGTCAGACATTCTTGTTTTCTCCCAGCACCATCAGCGCGTCGGCGATCCAGGCGCCCTTGCCTTGCGTGCAGACGATCAGCGGATTAATGTCGAGTTCCTCGATCTCGCCGGCATTCTCCTGCACGAAGCCGGCAATACCCGCGATGGCGTCGATAGCGGCCTGG
The DNA here is from genome assembly GCF_006440535.1 of Mesorhizobium sp. B2-5-13. NCBI lineage: Bacteria > Pseudomonadati > Pseudomonadota > Alphaproteobacteria > Hyphomicrobiales > Phyllobacteriaceae > Mesorhizobium > Mesorhizobium sp. B2-5-13. Next base: position 15,023 of record NZ_VFUI01000028.1, read on the forward strand.
ACATCGGCCTTCGGCCGGCCGCGATAGCCTTCGAGCAGCGGGAACAGTTTCAGCCCGCGCAGCGCGGCCTCGATGTCGTCGCGGGTCGCCGGCAGCATCAGCGTGACGCTGTCGCGCAGCAACTCGACCAGCACGCCGCCGGTACCCAGCGTCATGACAGCGCCGAACATCGGGTCGCGTGTGAAGCCGACGAGCAGTTCGGCGACGCCGTCGCGCACCATGCGTTCGACATAGAGCCCGGTGCCGAGCGGCAGCAAGTCATGCGCTGCCGTGCTGACCGATTCGGCGTCCTTGAGGTTTAGCCTGACGGCGCCGACCTCGGACTTGTGGGTGACGCCAAGAGCCTTCAGGGCAACCGGAAAGCCGAGCGCCATGGACGAGATCACGGCCTCGACCGCATTGCCGGCCCGCTCGCCCTTGGGCACGGAAAGGCCGGCCTTGATCAGCCGCGCCTTGGCTTCAGCCTCGTCAGGTGTGACGCGCGGCACGTCGGATGCGCCGGCAGCCCTCGTGTCGACCGGCTGTGCCTGCGGCTCGCGCCAGGCCCAACCGATAAAGGCCGCCGCCTGCGCGGCGTCCATTGCCTCGGAAATGCCGAACAGCGGCACCATGCCACGCGCCATCAGCTCGGCCGTGTATTCCTCAGGCAGGTTCTCCGGCAGCGAGGAGACGATGGCACCATGCGCCTTGTTTGTCTTCAGCGCCGATTCGAAGGCGCGCAGCGTCGCCCACCAGTCGGTCACCGAGCAGCGGTCGGGGCGCGGAAAGTCGAGCACCAGCATGTTGAGGTCGAAGCCGCCCGACACCATGGCGGTGAAGGTGGCGGTCATTGCTGGCTCGTTGTTCCAGATGAAGGTGTGGTAGTCCAACGGATTGGCCACCGCGACCAGCGGCCCGAGCGTCGATTTGACATGGGCGCGATGGCTGTCGGTCAGCACCGGGAAGTTGACCCAGCGCCCTTCGGCGCTGTCGGCCATGACCGACGCCTCGCCGCCCGAACAGCTCATCGATGAGAGCCTGTACCCAGGCAGCGGGCCGGTGATGTGCAGCAGCTTCAGTGCCTCGATGAAGGCGGGGATGGAATCGACACGCGCGATGCCAAGCCGCTTCAGGAAGGCGCCTGAAGCAGCGTCCGACCCGGCAAGCGAGGCGGTGTGCGAGACGGTTGCTTGCCGCGCCTGTTCGGAGCGGCCGACCTTCATGGCGATGATCGGTTTTTTGAGCTCTCTCGCTCTGGCCGCCAGACGCTCGAAGCCGGCTACCGAATCAAAAGCCTCGATGTGCAGGCCGAGCGAAGTCACCCGCTCGTCCTCGATCAGGCCAAGCGCCATTTCCGACAGGCCGGTCTGCGCCTGGTTGCCGGCGGTCATCAGGAAGGCGATCGGCAGGCCACGCTTCTGCATCGTCATGTTGATGGCGATGTTGGAGGACTGGGTGATGATGGCAACACCCTTGCCGCCCTCGTCCAGCCTGATGCCACCATGCTGGTCGGGCCACAAAAGCGCACCATCGGCATAGTTGATCAGGCCATAGCAATTCGGCCCGATGATCGGCATCTGATCGGCGGCGGCAACCAGTTCGGCCTGCAGCCGTTCGCCATCCTCGTCATAGGCCTCGGTTTCGAGGAAACCGGCGGCAAAGCAGACGGCGCCGCCGGCGCCGCGCTCGGCCAGTGCCTTGATCACCTCGATGGTCAGGTGCCGATTGACGCCGACAAAGGCCGCGTCCGGCGCGCCGGGCAGATCCGCGACTGACCGGTAGGCCTTGCGCCCGGCAACCTCGTCCTTGGTCGGATGCACCGGCCAGATCTCACCGGCAAACCCCATCTTGATCGATTGCGCCACGACGGCGGCGGCCTGCACGCCACCGAACACGGCGATCGATTTCGGGCGCAGAAGGCGTTCGAGTTTATGCATGATCATCTTTTCGTTTTGAGCGCGATCTCAGGACAAACGATCCCGTTTGCCCGACAGAGCCGAATGCCGGTTTTGGCTATCATGCTCTAAGCACCGAACGGGCGCAGCAGCGCCCGCGAAATAATATGTCGCTGAATCTCCGACGTGCCTTCCCAGATGCGTTCGACGCGGGCGTCACGCCAGATGCGTGCCAGCGGCAGGTCATCCATCAGCCCCATGCCGCCATGGATCTGGATCGCCTCGTCGGCGACGAAGGCAAGCATTTCGGTGGCCTTCAGCTTGGCCATGGCCATGTCCTGGTCGGTGACAGTGCCCTGATCGTACTTCCAGCCGGCTTCGAACACCATCAGGTCGGCGGCCTTCAGTTCCGTCGCCATGTCGGCAAGCTTGAACGACACGCCCTGGAACTTGCCGATCTGCTGGCCGAACTGCTGGCGCTGCGCGGCATATTCGACCGCATGGCCAAGCGCCCGCTCGGCGCGGCCTAGGCAGGTGGCGCCAACCTGCAGGCGCGTCGCGCCGAGCCAGGAATTGGCGACATCGAAGCCCTTGTGCACCTCGCCCAGAACCTGGGATGCCGGCAGGCGGCAGTCGTCGAATTCGAGGATGGCGTTGGTATAGCCACGATGCGAGACGTTGCGATAACCGTCGCGCACCGTAAATCCCTTGGTGCCCTTGTCGACGAAGAAGGCGGTGATCTTCTTTCGTTTTCCACGCGGTGAATCCTCCTCGCCCGAGGCCATGAAGACGATGGCGAAATCGGCAAGATCGGCGTGCGAGATAAAATGCTTGGTGCCGTTCAGCACCCAGTCGTCGCCATCCTGCACGGCGGTCGCCTTCATGCCGCGCAGGTCGGAGCCGGCGCCGGGCTCCGTCATCGCCAGGCAATCCCATTTCTCGCCGCGGATGCAGGGGAAAAGGTACTTTTCACGCTGCTCCGGCGTGCCGGCGAGCAGGATGTTGGAGGGGCGCGCAACGCAGGTCCAGTGCAGCGCGTAATTGGCTCGGCCAAGCTCCTTCTCGTAGAGCAGCCAGGTCACCGTATCGAGCCCCGCGCCGCCGACATCGGCCGGCATGTTCGCCGCATAGAGCCCGGCCTCGATCGCCTTGGCCTTGATCTCTTCGATCAGCTCGCGGCGCAGCACGCCGGTGCGCTCGACCTCGCGTTCATGCGGATAAAGCTCGTTCTCGACGAAGGCGCGCGTCGTCTCGACAATGAGTTTCTGCTCTTCCGAAAGACCGAAATCCATGGTCTCAGCCCTTCTTCTTTTTCTTCGGCTTTTCGGCCCGCTTCACCGGCTTGGCGGCCTTGGCCCTTTCGGCCGCCTTGGAAGCCACGGGCTTCTTCGCCGCCAGCTTGGCGAGTTGCTTGGTATAGTCCTTGTGCAGCGCGCCGGCGCCCCAGCCCTTGCCCTTGTTCTGCTTCGACAGCGCGTCCATGATCGCGACCAGATTGTCGTCACGGATCTTTTCCAGCTCGCGGATCGACAGGCCGTGCGCCTGGTCGTCCGACTGGGTGGCGATCAGGTCGACCAGCTCGTCGTTGAATTCCGGCACGTCCATCAGCTTGGTCCACGGCCATTTCAGGCACGGTCCGAACTGCGCCATGAAGTGGCGCATGCCGGCTTCGCCGCCGGCGACGCGATAGACCTGGAACATGCCCATCTGCGCCCAGCGCAGGCCGAAGCCGTAGCGCATGATGTCGTCGAGTTCCTCGACCGTGCAGATGCCGTCCTTGATCAGCCACAGCGCCTCGCGCCAGGCGGCTTCGAGCAGGCGGTCGCCGACGAAGGCCTCGATCTCCTTGCGGATGACGACCGGCTTCATGCCGATCGAGGCGTAGATTTCCCTGGCGACCTCGATCGCTTCGGGGAAGGTCTGGTCGCCGCCGACGATCTCGACCAGCGGCAGCAGATAGACCGGGTTGAACGGATGGCCGACGACCAGCCGCTCCGGATGCTTCTTCATCGCCACCTGCATATCGGTCGGCTTGATGCCGGAGGTCGACGAGCCGACAATGGCGTTGGCGGGCGCATGGGTGTCGATCTCGGCCAGCACGCGATGCTTGAGGTCGAGCCGTTCCGGAACGCTCTCCTGGATGAAATCGGCATCGGCCACCGCTTCGGCGATGGTCTTGGCGAAGGTCAGCTTGCCTTCCTTGGGCAGGCCACCGGGAACCATCTGCTTGTAGGCGCGACGCGCGCCCTTCATCACTTCCGAGACCTTGCGCGAGGCCTCCGGATCAGGATCGAAGATCGAGACGTCGATGCCGTTCAAGAGCAGGCGCGCCACCCAGCCGGCGCCGATGACGCCGCCGCCAATGGCGGCCGCCTTGTTGATGATGCTCATTGAGAGGCTCCGGTTCTTGTCCTGGCGGTTTCGGGATCGGTCAGAGACACGCGCTCGCCGGCGCGAATGACCGACGGGTCATAGGCCTTGCGGGCGAAAACTTCGAGGACGAAGGGCCGGAAGAATTCGATCGGCAGCGTCTCATAGTCGGGGTCGAAGCTCGACTGGTCCCAGCGCTCGCAGAACTGGTCGCAATCGTCGAAATAGGCATGGCCGGCGAAGCGGTCGCGCGCATGGCGATTGCCGCCGAGATGATGGGCGTAGTAGAGGCGCTGGAAATCGCCGTGCTTCTCGACCACCCAGGTGCATTGCTCGCGCACGAAGGGTTTCAGGATCGAAGCGGCGTATTCGTCGTGATTGTAGGGCGCGTAGATGTCGCCGATGTCGTGCAGCAGCGTGCAGGCGATCCAGTCGGTGTCGGCGCCGTCGCGCCAGGCGCGTGTCGCCGCCTGCAGCGAATGGCCGAGCCGGGTGATCTTGTAGCCGGAAAGGCCCTCATCGAGCTGCACCAGCGCGTCGAGCAGCCGCTCGCCGGTCTTGGCCGCATAGTCTATTTCGTGGGCGGTCAGGAACTCGTAGTCTTGCCTGTCGCCATCCTTCATCGCGGTGAATTTTACGGTAGCCATATCGACCCTCCCTGCGAATAATTTATGCCGCTATCGGCGCTCGCTTGGTCAGGTTGAGCTTTTTGCGAACTTCCTCCGGTCCCAGGATCCTGGCGCCGAGATTGGTGACGATCGAGGCGGCGCGCTCGACCAACTGCGCATTGGTCGCCAGAACGCCCTTGTCGAGCCACAGATTGTCCTCGAGCCCGACGCGGACATTGCCGCCGGCGAGCACCGCCGCCGCTGCATAGGCCATCTGGTTGCGGCCGATGGCGAAGGCCGACCAGTTCCATGTCGACGGCACGTTGTTGACCATCGCCATGAAGGTGTTGAGGTCGTCGGGCGCACCCCACGGCACACCCATGCAAAGCTGCACCAGCGCGTCGGGGTTGAGCACCTTTTCCTCGACCAGCTGCTTGGCGAACCAGAGATGCCCGGTGTCGAAGGCCTCGATCTCGGGCTTGACGCCGAGCGCCGTCATCATGCCGCCCATGGCGCGCAGCATGCCGGGCGTGTTGGTCATGACATAGTCGGCTTCGGCGAAATTCATGGTGCCGCAGTCCAGCGTGCAGATTTCCGGCAGGCATTGGCGCACATGTTCAACGCGGTTGGTGGCGCCGCCCATGTCGGTGCCCTTTTCGTTGAGCGGCAGCGGCGCTTCCGGCGAGCCGAACACCATGTCTCCGCCCATGCCGGCGGTCAGGTTCAGGATGACGTCGACGTCCGCCGCGCGGATGCGCTCTGTCACTTCGCGGTAGAGATGCACGTCGCGCCTGGGCTTGCCGGTTTCGGGGTCGCGCACATGGCAGTGGACGATGGCAGCGCCTGCCTTGGCCGCATCGATCGCCGAATCGGCGATCTGCTTGGGCGAGCGCGGCACATGCGGCGAGCGGTCCTGCGAACCGCCGGAACCCGTCACGGCGCAGGTAATGAAGACCTCACGGTTCATCGCGAGCGGCATCGAAACTCTCCTCCCATTCGAAACAGCCGCTAGCATCGCTCGACTTGATCAAAGCTGCTTTGCGTTTTACGAAGGCGATATGATCAAAAGCGAAAAACCGGATATCTTTCGCGCCGAGCGCACGCCGCTCAAGGTGACGTTGCTGGTGTTTTCCGGCTCGTCGATCATGTGCGTGGCCTCCGCCGTCGACCCGCTGCGCGCCGCCAATCGCATTTCCGGCGAGACCCTGTTCGATTTCAAGCTGGTCTCGGTGACAGGCGAGGCGCCGGTCACCACATGCGGCCTGCCGGTGGCGGTCAGCGGCCGTTTCGACGCCAATGAGGCAACCGATGTGCTTGTCGTCGTCGCCGGCTTCGGCACCCAAAACTATGCGACGTCGGCTCTCCTCTCAGCTTTGCGGCGGGCGGCGCGAGCGGCCCGTGCGTGCGGCGGCGTCGAGGCCGGCACCTGGCTGGTGGCGCGCGCCGGCCTGCTGGAAGGCCGCAGCGCCACCACCCACTGGGAGGACATGGAGGACTTTTCCTCGGCATTCCCCGGCGTCGATGTCCGGCCGGACCGCTACGTCATCGACGGGCCGGTGTTCACGTCGGGCGGAGCCTCGCCGACCTTCGACCTGATGCTGCATCTCATTCGCACGCGCCTCGGCATGGCGGTGGCGCTCGATGTCGCCAGCGTCTTCATCTACGACCAGGCGCGGGCCGCGACCGATGCCCAGCCGCTGGTCTCGCTCGGCCGGCTCGACGGCTATGATCCGCGGCTGGCGCAGGCGATCCGGCTGATGGAATCGCATGTCGATCAGCCGCTGACCATAGAGGCGGTTGCCAGGCGCGCCGGGGTGACGGCACGGACGCTGGAAAGCATCTTTCGCAAGTCGATCGGCGAGACACCGGGCGCCTATTATCTCAGGCTGCGCCTGGGTGCCGCGCGCCGGCTTGTGGTCGACACGCGGATCGCCATGGCGGATATCGCCGGGCGGACGGGGTTCTCGTCTGCCGCGGCCTTTTCCAGAGCGTTTTCAAGAGCTTTTGGCGAAGCCCCTGTGAGGCTTCGCCGGGGGTAGTGCAGGTCGCCCAAAACTGTGTAGCGGTTTTGGGGCAACGACATGCCCAGATAAGAGAGCTTATGCCGCATTCTGGCGGTCGCTGCCGCCATCGATCTGCGAGCGCATCTGCCGCGCGAGATGGGTCTCGAAGCGGCTGGCAACGGCGCGGTCCCATTCATTGGTGCTGCGTGCGCCCTGCTTTGGATGCGGCATTGCCATCAGCCGGTCGATGATCGATCCGGCCTCGCCAGGTGAGAGCAGGGCGTCGATTTCACGTTCGTTCTGCATATCGGTTCGCCTCCTTCTTCCTCTCCCGCCACGAGCAATATCTATACGAGATTCGTGACGGCAGTTTGAAGGCAAGAGCTGGGCAATTGAGGGGCGCTTAGGGGCAAAACCTTGTCGTCGGTTTCAGCATGGCGCGCAAAAGGTTTCCGCGCGCCAAGCTCTCGAATCGCATGGTGCGCCGGCTTGGATTGCCGGCGGTCAGGCAGCGTCAGACGTAGCGGTTGACGATGTTTTCGAGCAGTTCCTGGCGGCCGGAGCGCGGCTGCGGTTCGATCTTCTTCTTCACCACGCGCTCGGCGATCTCTTCCAGCGTGCGCTTGCCCGACAGCATCGCCTTGGCCTCGGCGCCGTTCCAGCCGGCGTAGCGTTCGGCGAGCGGAGCCGACAGCGCCTTGTCCTCGACCATGCGGGCCGCCGCCTTCAGGCCGCGCGCACAAGAATCCATGCCGCCGATATGACCGATCAGCAGATCCTGCGGGTCGAGCGACTGGCGGCGCAGCTTGGCATCGAAATTGGTGCCGCCGGTCTTGAAGCCGCCGGCCTGGAGGACTTGGTAATAGGCCAGCGCCATCTCCGGCACATTGTTGGGGAACTGGTCAGTGTCCCAGCCCGACTGGTAATCGTTGCGGTTCATGTCGATCGACCCGAAGACGCCGAGCGCATTGGCCAGCGCCAGCTCATGCTCGAAGGAATGGCCGGCCAGGATAGCGTGGCCCTGCTCGATGTTGAGCTTGACCTCCTTCTCCAGGCCGAAGCGCTTGAGGAAGCCGTAGACGGTCGCGACGTCGTAGTCATACTGGTGTTTTGTCGGCTCCTGCGGCTTCGGCTCGATCAGGATGGTGCCCTTGAAGCCGATCTTGTGCTTGTAGTCGACGACGAGGTTCAGGAAACGGCCGGCCTGTTCCTGCTCGCGGGCAAGGTCGGTATTGAGGAGCGTCTCATAGCCCTCGCGCCCGCCCCACAGAACGTAATTCTCGCCCTTCAGCCGCTTGGTGACGTCGATGCAGCTCTTCACCGTCGCGGCGGCGTAGGCGAATACATCCGGATCGGGATTGGTCGCGGCACCCGACATGAAACGGCGATTGGAAAACAGGTTCGCCGTGCCCCAGAGAAGCTTGACGCCGGTCTGCTTCATCTTGGTGGCGAAATAATCCGCGATTTCATCGAGGCGGACCGCACTTTCGGAGAAATCCTTGCCCTCGGGCCGCACATCGGCGTCGTGGAAACAGAAATAAGGCGCGCCGAGCAGCGAGAACATCTCGAAGGCGACATCCGCCTTCAGTTTCGCCAGTTCCATCGTGTCGACGCCGCCGGCCTTGGGGAACCAGGGACGGTCGAAGGTCTGGCCACCGAACGGGTCGCCGCCCGGCCAGGCGAAGGAATGCCAGTAGGCGACGGCAAAGCGCAGATGGTCTTCCATCCGCTTGCCGGCCACCACTTCGTCGGGATTGTAGAAGCGATAGGCCAGCGGATTGGTCGAATCCGGGCCCTCATATTTGATTTTCTGGATGTCGCCGAAAAAGCCGCTGCTCATGTTCTCTTCCTCTCCAAGATAGTTTTGCCTGATTACCTCAGGCGTAATTGGTTTCACGCCGGCGCTGGTCGAAAACGGTCATGTCAAACCGTCAAACGAAGGAGACAGACCATGACCGACCTCAACACGATCGCCCAAAATTACATCACCGCCTGGAACGAAGCCGATGCCGACCGCCGGGCGGCCTTGCTCAGGGCTGTTTTCACCGAGGACGTCAGCTATCGCGATCCGCTCATGCAGGGCGACGGCCATGAAGGCGTCGCGGCACTGATCGACGGTGTGCAGCAACGCTTTGCCGGCTTCCGCTTCTCGCTGAAGGGCACGCCGGACGGCTTTGCCGACAAAATCCGCTTCTCCTGGAACCTCGGGCCCGAGGGCACCCCTTCCATCATCGAAGGCACCGATATCGGAATCATCGAGAACGGCCGCCTGAAGAGCGTCACCGGTTTCCTGGACAAGGTGCCGGCTCAGTGAGGGCAACTTGGAAAGGGGGATGCGAGGCGCCCCCCTCTGGCCTGCCGGCAATCTCCCCCTCAAGGGGGGAGATTGTCTGTTTTGGCTGTTTTCGCCAATACCCAACGTTGCAGAATTGTCGCCTGCGGTGAAACTGCCGATCTCCCCCCTTGAGGGGGAGATGCCCGGCAGGGCAGAGGGGAGTGCCTGGCGCCAACTCACGCGGTTACTGCTTTGATCGCCGGATACAGTGCCCGGTAACGCCGGTAAGCATCCGCGTAGGCACCGGCCAGACCGGAATCTGGTTCGATCGTGGCGTCGGTCTTCGGCGCGGAGCACACAGCCAGCGGATCGGCGCCGGTCGCGGCTATCAGGCCGAGCCGGGCGGCACCAAAGGCGGCGCCGAAATCGCCGTCGGCGGGGATGTCGACCGGCAGTTGCAGCGCGGTGGCGATCGCCTTCAGCCAGTAGCGCGAGCGCGAGCCGCCGCCGATCGCGGTCACGCGCGTCAAGGTCGTGCCGGCCGTCTTCAACGCTTCGAGGCTGTCGCGGAAGGCAAACGCGACGCCTTCGAGCACGGCCTGGGTTAGCACGGCGCGGCCCGATTCATGCGCCAAGCCAGTGAAGGAACCGCGAACGGCCGAATCATTGTGTGGCGTACGCTCGCCTGAGAGATAGGGCAGGAAGGACACGCCGGTCGGCGCCTTCAGCGCCTCGCCGAGTTCCGATGTCAGCTCGCCGGCGCCCTTGCCCGTGATCTCGCACAGCCAGTTGAGTGAATCCGTTGCCGACAGGATGACGCCCATCTGGTGCCAGGTGTCGGGCAGCGCATGGCAGAAGGTGTGCACCGCGCTTGCCGGGTTCGGCAGGTAGGACGCGTTTGCGGCAAACAGCACGCCCGACGTGCCGAGCGAGACAAAAGCCTGGCCGGCGCCGACCGTGCCCATGCCGCAGGCGGAAGCCGCATTGTCGCCGGCGCCGCCGGCGATCGGGATGCCAGCCTGGATACCCCATTGCGATGCGATTTCGGCACGCAGACCGCCAGCTTTCGCGGTGCCCTCGACCAGCGCTGGCATATGGCTCTCGTCAAGCGATGTCGCGGCGAGCAGGTCCGCGGACCAGCGGCGCTTGCCGACGTCGAGCCAGGACGTGCCGGCCGAGTCGGACATTTCGGAAATATGTTCGCCGGTCAGCCAAAGCCGCAGGAAATCCTTCGGCAAAAGCACCTTTGCCACCTTGGCGAAGACAGCGGGCTCGTTGTTCTTCACCCAGGCGAGTTTCGGCGCGGTGAAACCGGGAAATACAATGTTGCCGGTAAGCGCGCGGAAGCGTGGATCGGCATCGAGGGCCGCCGCCTCGAGATGGCTGCGCGTATCGTTCCACAGGATGCACGGGCGCAGCACATGATCGGCCGCATCGAGCAAGGTCGCGCCATGCATCTGGCCGGACAGGCCGATGCCCTTCACCGCGGCGAACTGCTTGGGATAGGACGCCTTCAGTTCGGCGATCGCGTCCTCGCAGGCGCGTATCCAATGCAGCGGATCCTGTTCGGACCAGCCAGGATGTGGCCGAGAGACATCAAGCGTGCCATGGCCGGAGCCGATGACGCCCTGTCCGGCATCGATCAGCAGCGCCTTGACGCCCGATGTGCCCAGGTCGAGGCCGAGATACATGGTTTCCTCCCACGTCTTTATTTTTTTCGGAGTCCGAAAAAATATACTTGAGCAGTTTTTAAGGCAAGATCCGCTCCGGGTCAATTCTCTGACAAATCGGCGGCGCGTCGCGAAAACAGCGCCGCCAGCGGACTGTCCGGGCGCGCCGTCGAGCGCTCCGTCGTCAGTGCCTGGGCGAGCGCGCCGTCGCCGGCGCGCAGGGCGGCCTCGATCAGCGTGAGATCGATGACGTCGCGCTGCGCGTGGCTGCCGCCAAAGCGATGGGCGATGGCCCGGATCGGACCGATCAGCCGGATGGTTTCGGCGTAGTTGCCCTCTCCGAACGCCTTGATCGCAAGCGTCAGGGGATGTCCGACATCCCGCGTGAAAACCGCGTTGTCGTCATTGCCCCGCATCGCCTCGCGCTGTGCCTCGAGCAGGATCCGGGCCGGAGCGTCGAGCCCGGCGCCGACAAAGGCCATCATCGCGTGGGCGTCGTTGAAGGCATAGTTGCCGGCGCCGGCCTTGGGCACCCAATTGGCGGCCAGTGTTGCCCAGCGGTCGCCGACATCGACGCCACCGAGATGGAGCCGCCACAGGATCGCCGATGCATCGACCATGTTGAGCGCCAGCGTCGATCTGGTGCCGTAGATCGGCCCGTCATAGAGCGCCAGCACCTCGCAGGTCTCGCCGAGATCGTAGTGGAACAGCGCCAGGTGCCACCAATTGTGGACCTGGAGGAAGCTCTCCTTCGTCCAGGCTTCGGGATCGGCACGCATCCAGGCGATGCCGTCCCTTTGCCGGCTTTGCATCTCCATCACATGCGCGACCGCATGTTGCGCCCAGCCATCGCGCGGTTCGATCTCGACCGCTGTACGACCCAGTCTTTCGGCCTGCGTATACTCGCCCATTTCCTCCAGCCCGAAGGCCTGCATGCCGAGAACGGCATGGTAACCCGGCATGCCGTTCCGCCAGGACGGAAGCGCGCGGCCGATGCGGTCGCGCAGCATACGGGAATTGCCGGTGAAAAAGTCGATCTGATGCCCGGTCAGCAGCGCTACAAGATCGAGCGGATGGTCGATGGCGACGTCCTCAAGAATGCGGGAAGCGTGATGCCAGCGCCCCGCCGCGAGATGGCCAAGAGCAGCGACATGCGCCTGCTCGCGTGCGGTCGCGGCCAGCGGCAGCGCCGCCTCGTGACATGCCTTGGCCACCGCGCTCGCGTCGCGTTCGGTGGCAAGGCCGAACAGATAGCCCTTGAACACATGTGCCATGACGAAGCCGGGGTTCTCCGCGATCGCCCGGTCCGCGGAACCGACCGGGTCGCCGATGAAACACTGCAGCTCGCGCACAGCCTGGCTGTAGGGCGAAAACCCAGCCTGCGTGGCGCCCGAAAGGGTCAGCCCGAATTCGTCCAGGGTCGGCATCTCTTGTCCCTCGATTGCGAACGAGGCCAATCCTAGGGCATCAATAGCGGGCAGGCCAACCAGGGCACTTGCGCCAATCGTTATCCATTTCTGTCAAGTCACCTTCACGGAGGGCAGGTCGACCTCGTTCGAGTTCGGCGGCGGTATCGTCGCCAAAGTGACGGACAAGGTCAGCATCTTCGCCACCGGCGACTACACCACCAACCTCGGCGGCGACAAACGCCGCATCCTCGAGGGCAATCTTGGCTTCAGCGTCAAATGGTGAAGCAAGCAGCTGTGACGAGGTTCAGCCTGCCTGCAAATGGTCCGACCTGAATCTCAACACACCTTGGATGCGTTTCTCAATTGCTGGACCGCATCGCCACCGTGGCGATGCCGGCGCCGACCAGCAGCGTGCCGCCGGTGCGGTTGAAGATGCGGATCGCCTTGGGATTGCGCACCACGTTGCGGGCGCGTGCCGCGATCAGCGCGTAACCGAAGGCGTTGGCGAAGGCGAGCGCCAGGAACGTCGTCTCGAAAATCAGCATCTGCGTCCAGAAATTGGCATGCCGGTCGAGAAACTGCGGCAGGAAGGCGACGAAGAAGGTGATGCTCTTCGGGTTGAGCGCGGTGACCAGCCAGGCATGCGCCATCATCTTGGCCGACGACACCGTGTCGGTGCGCGGTTCGGCCTTCAGCGTACCGCCGGCGCGGAACAGTTTCACGCCGAGATAGATCAGATAGCCGGCGCCGATCAGCTTCAGGATGGTGAAGACAGTGGCGGAAGCCGCAAGCAGCGCGCCGATGCCCAGCATCGACAGGGTCATGGCGGTGAAGTCGCCGAGCGCCACGCCGACGGCCATCGGCAAGGCCGTGCGCCAGCCCTGGCCCAGCGCATAGGACACGACCAGAAGGATGGTCGGGCCCGGGATGATGAGAAGGATGCTCGACGCGGCAGCGAAGGCGGCCCAGTTTTCGAAGGACATGCTCGTCTCCCTTGAGCTTAAAGAAGAGGATAAATCCTTGGGTCCCGAAGAATGTAAAGGGCCGAATCTTTGTTTTCGCGCATTCCGGCCCGGCAACCGGCACAATTGCGCCAGGGGCAACTCGGTGTCAGTTCGCGCCGCTCAGCAAACGCAAGCAGCACAAGGCATTCACGCTTTGTCAACCATGAATGATGAAAATGCCCGCTATCCGGCCGGACTGTGCTTCCCGCCGAAAGCGTAGGGTTTGGGTATATGCGTGAGTTGCCGCAAGGTCCGACGCCGCCACGAAACGGCGACGCAATCGAAACCGATTTTCTTCTCTCCCGCCGCGCCGTCCTTTCCGGGGCCGGCGCTTTGGCGCTGCTCGGCGTCGCCGGCTGTTCGACTTCGGGTGGCGGCGACCTGCCGGCGCTCCAGCTCGACGATACGGTCACGGGTTCGGTGCCGATCCGGCCCTCGATCAGCGTCGACAAGAACATCACCAGTCCCGACGTCATGTACGCCTCCTTGACGGACAACGGCTTCAACGTGCCCGAGGTGCCCTATCTCAAGGTCAAGCCGGAATTCCGCCGCCAGATCGTCGTCGACACCACTGGCGAGGCGCCCGGCACCATCGTCGTGCATCTCAAGGAACGCATGCTCTATCTCGTCCAGCCGGGCGGCGACGCCATCCGCTACGGCGTCGGCATCGGCAAGGATGGCTTTCGCTGGTCTGGCCGCGCCAACATCCAGTACGGCCGGGAATGGCCGACCTGGACGCCGCCGCCCGAAATGATCCAGCGCAAGCCCGAACTGGTGAAGTGGCAGGGCGGCCAGCCCGGCGGCCTCACCAATCCGCTCGGCGCCCGCGCGCTCTACATCTACCAGGACGGCAAGGACACCGGCTACCGCATCCATGGCTCGCCCGAATGGTGGAGCATCGGCCAGGCGATGTCGTCGGGCTGCGTGCGCCTGATCAACCAGGACATCATCGACCTCTACAGCCGGGCATCGAAGAAAAACCCGGTCGTCGTCATGTGATCGTGGCCGCGGTTTGCGGCCGCCAGACTCTTCCGTTGCGCGAGGCGACAAGACAGGCCAAGGTGCCTTGAAAACCATCGCCTCGGGAGACGTCAGGAATGGCCGGAACTTTTGTCATCGCGCAGGGCGGCGGCCCGACCGCCGTCATTAACCAGACCGTTGTGGGCGCCACGCTGGAGATCCGCAAGCGTTATCCCGGCGCCAAGGTGCTGGGCTCCATCCACGGCGTGCGCGGCATCCGTGACGGCAACTATGTCGACCTTTCCGCCATCCCGGAGGACCGGCTGCGGCTGATCGCCGGAACGCCGAGCGCCGCCCTCGGCTCGACGCGCGACAAGCCGGATGCCGCCTATTGCGAGGTCATCCTGAAGGGCCTGCAGAAGGCTGGCGCCGACGCCTTCATCTATATCGGCGGCAACGACACTTCGGGCACGCAGCAAATCCTGACCGATGCCGCCGGCGGCAAGATCGCCTTCGTCCATGCGCCGAAGACGATCGACAACGATCTCGAGGAAAACGACCATACGCCGGGCTTCATTTCGGCGGCCGAATTCGTCGCCGGCGCCTTCCTGTCCGTCGATCTCGATTTCCGCGCGCTGCCCGGCATCTATGTCGGCATCGTCATGGGCCGGCATGCCGGTTTCCTGACCGCGGCGGCAGCTGCCTGGCAACTCGATCCCGACAGCGGCCCGCATCTCGTCTACGTGCCGGAGCGGCCGTTCTCCGCCGCCGGTTTCATCGACGACGTGCGCGCCACGCTCGACCGCCACAAGCGCTGCATCGTCGCCGTGTCGGAAGGCGTCAGCACCGCCGACGGCAAGGCGCTGGTCGAAAGCCTGGTGCCGGCGGATAAGCTCGAGCGCGATCAGCACGGCAACGTCAAACTCTCGGGCAGCGACCTGCCGGCGGCGCTAGAACGGGCATTGGCCGAGGGGCTGCCGGGCAAGCGTGCCCGCGTCGACGCACTCGGCTACATGCCGCGCGGCTATGTCGGCGCCATCAACCCGGTCGATGCGCGGGAGGCTTTCGATGCCGGCGCCTTCGCCGTCGGCGTCGCCGAACAGGGCGGCGGCTCGGTGGCGTTGCAATATGATGGCAGCAAGATAGTGCTGAAGAAGGTGCCGCTGAAAAACGTCGCCGGCAAGACCCGCCACATGCCCGACGATTTCATGAAGCCCGACGCCAGCCAGCTTTCCGAGACCGGCATGGCCTATCTCAAGCGGCTGGTGCCGGAAAAATACAAGGTCGGAAAGCCGTTCGTCTGATGCCCGGCCTGCACATTATCCGGATTCTCGCGTGAACTCAGGCTGGTTCTCCAGGCGCATCGTCGACGACAGGACGACGATGCTGACCGAGCCGTTCGTGCACGACTATGTGCGCGCCAACATCTGGCATCTGACCGGCCGCGATGCCGACCTTCTGGTCGATACCGGCATGGGCATCTGTCCGCTGGCGCCGCAGATAAGGACGCTCGAAGGCAAGCCGCTTCTGGTCGTAGCCACCCATATCCACCTCGACCATGTCGGCTCGCTGCACGAATTTCCGCTGCGGGCCGGGCCAAGGATGAGCGCGGCGCAATTCGAGAGCATGGATGAGGCTGCGACCTACGCCTACATGTTCCGTGATATCGAGGGCGCGGTCTCGAAACTGCCGGCGCCAGGCTGGAAATCGGCCGACTATGCGATACCGCCGGCGCCGTTGACGCGTATGCTCGACGAAGGCGACGTGGTCGATCTCGGCGATCGCCGGTTTCGGGTGCTGCATCTGCCCGGGCACTCGCCGGATTCGATCGCGCTGTTCGACGAGGCCGACGGCCTGTTTTTCAGCGGCGACGCCATCTATGACGACACGCTGATCGACGATTTGCCGGATTCCGACCGGGAGGCCTATCGCGACACGATGCGCCGGCTGCTCGACCTGCCGGTCCGCGTCGGCCATGGCGGCCACGGCCCGAGCTTCGACGGCAGGCGCATGCGCGAAATCGCATCGGCCTATCTGCGGTCCGTAAGCGTGCTCTGAATTAAATCTTCGTAAGGTCGGGCCAAACCCCTAAATCGCGCGGATCGGCGCCCTAGATAGTTGTTGTCGATCCGGCCGGCCGCCATGCGTGGCGAGGCAGGCAAGCCCGGCCGCCGACACGCCGACGGGCACTCTCCCAGGAAGACCCGCGGCGCGGATCAACCCCTCGCCCGGACAGAACGACCATGTCAAACCTGAGCATTCTTCGTAGGCATCGCGTCGCCGCCCTGCTGGGCGCCGCGCTGCTGGCATCTCCCTTTGTCGTCTCCTTCGCCGACGGCGCGAACGGCGTCGGCACGGGCAACACGGTTGCAACGACGCAGACCCCCGTTGCCGGGACCATGGCCCCGAGGGGGTCGTTGGCGCCGATCGTAGCCACGACCAAGCCGGCCGTCGTGACCATCACCACGCTCATGAAAGCACAGCCTGAAGCAATGAACGGGGCGTCGCCCTTCGACGGCAATTCGCCCTTCGACGATTATTTCCGACAGTTCTTCGGCGATCAGGGCATGCCTGGTCCCAAGACGCCTCCGCAACAGCAGCTGCCGCGCGCCGAGGCGCTCGGTTCGGGCTTCATCGTCGGTGCCGACGGCACCATCGTCACCAACAACCACGTCGTCGACGGCGCCTCCTCGATCAAGGTCACGCTCGACGACGGCACGGAGCTTCCGGCCAAGCTGGTCGGTCACGATACCAAGAACGACCTCGCCGTACTGAAGATCAACGCGGGCAAGTCGTTGCCAACCGTGAAATGGGGTGACTCCGACAAGCTCATGACGGGTGATCAGGTGCTAGCGATCGGCAATCCGTTCGGCATCGGCACCACGGTCACGGCCGGCATCGTCTCGGCGCGTGGCCGCGATTTGCATAGCGGGCCCTTCGACGATTTCATTCAGATCGACGCGCCGATCAATCGCGGCAATTCCGGCGGCCCGCTGGTGGACGTCAATGGGAATGTCGTCGGCATCAACACGGCGATCTTTTCGCCCAATGGCGGCAGCGTCGGTGTCGGCTTCGCCATTCCGTCGGACCAGGCTGAGAAGGTGGTCGCCAAGCTGATGAAGGGCGGCAACATCGAATACGGCTATCTCGGCGTCGAGATCCAGCCCGTCACCCCGGATGTGGCAAGCGCCATCGGGCTGGACCATCCCAGCGGTGCCTTGGTCTCGCAGGTCAATGACGGGTCGCCCGCGGCCAAGGCCGGCGTCGAGACCGGCGACGTCATCACCGGCTTCGCCGGGCAGGACGTCAAGGATCCCAAGGATCTTTCGCGGGCTGTCGCCGACGTCGCGCCGGGTGCCAGGGAGACACTGGATGTCTGGCGCAAGGGCAAGGCCATGCGGATCTCGGTGGAGGTCGGACGCAACAGCGACGATGTGAAGACGGCCTCGACTGGCAACTCCAGCGCGCCGGGCACCGAGCAGGGGTCCCGCGCGCCGGCCATCGGCCTCGGCTTGATGGATATCACGCCGGACATTCGCCAGCAGATGAACCTCCCCGAGAACGAGCACGGCGCGGTGGTTGCGAGCGTCAATCCCGACAAGCCGGCAGCGGCTGCCGGCATCCAGCCGGGCGATGTCATCGTCGCCGTCAACCAGGCCCCGGTGAAGAGCGCGAAGCAGGTGACCCAAGCGATTGCCCAAGCCGGCAAATCCGGACGCAAATCGGTGCTGCTCCTGGTGGAACGTGGCGACACGCAGATCTATGTCGCCGTGCCGTTCGCCAATGGCTGACACCTGACACCGGCGTGGCGGGCTTGTGGACAACCCGCCACGCCGGATTCTACCGGCTATAATTTGCGCAGCGCCACTTCCTGGACCAGGTGGTCGGCGCCCTTGCGCAGGATCAAGTCGGCGCGGGCGCGCGTCGGCAGAATGTTTTCGCGCAGGTTCTTCAGGTTGATGTTGGTCCATAGGCCTTCGGCGATCGCCTTGGCCGCATCCTCCGACAGCTGCGAATAGCGGTGGAAGAAGGAGTCCGGATCGCGGAAGGCGGTCTCGCGCAGCCGCATGAAGCGCGAAATATACCAATTGTGGATCAACTTCTCGTCGGCATCGATATAGATGGCGAAGTCGAAGAAGTCCGACAGGAAAGGCACGATCTTGCCGTCCTGCGGCAGCTTGCCCGGCTGCAGCACGTTGATGCCTTCGAAGATCAGGATGTCGGGCCGGTCGATGGTGACGAACTCGCCGGGGATGACGTCATAGGTCAGGTGCGAATAGACCGGCGCGCGGACATCGGGCAACGCCGACTTGATGCCTGACAGGAAACGCAGCAGCGCGCCGACATCGTAGCTGTCGGGGAAACCCTTGCGCTCCATCAGGTTTTCGCGGCGCAGCACCTCGTTGGGCAGCAGGAAGCCGTCCGTGGTGATGAGATCGACCTTGGGGCTCGACGGCCAGCGCGCCAGAAGTTCCTTGAGCACGCGCGCCGTGGTCGATTTACCGACCGCGACCGAACCGGCGATGCCGATGATGAACGGCGTCTTGGCCACGTCGACCGCGTTGAAGAAGGCCTGGCGCTGCCTGAACAGAAGCTGGCTCGCCTCGACATGCGCCGACAAAAGCCGCGACAAGGACAGATAGATGCGCTTGACCTCTTCGAGGTCGACCGGGTCGTTGAGCGAACGCAGGCGGCGGAACTCGTCCTCGCTCAGCGTCAGCGGCGTATCGGCCCGGAACCGCGACCATTGCTCGGCCGAGAAGAAGCGAAACGGGGAATATTTCTCGGTTGGCGCGAGCTGATCCATCGAGATACCTGCCCTCCCTCCCGATCAGCCCTTGGGCCGTGACGCCTTCTCGGCGATGCCCGAACGCCCAGTACGGGCTTCGAGCTCCTTGAGCACGTCGTTCAACGGAACACCCGAGATGCCGAGAACGACAAGCCAATGATATATAAGATCGGCGCTTTCGGAAACGAGGCCCTGTCTGTCGCCCTTGACGGCGGCGATCACGGTCTCGACCGCCTCCTCGCCGAGCTTCTGCGCCGCCTTGTCGATGCCCCGGGCGTAAAGCTTGGCGGTCCACGAATCCGCATCGCCGGAATGGGCGCGGTCGCTGACGATTTTTTCCAGGTCGGAGAGCGAAAACTCGGCCATGTCGATCTATCTTCTTGTTTAAGCCGGATTTTTCCCGAAAGCCGGCTTCGGGAGCATGCTCTAGGACCTGTTGTCCAGCGAGTCCAGCCGCATCGGCAGGCCGGCCCCGGCCATATGCGCCTTGGCTTGCGCGATGGTGTAGATGCCGAAATGGAAGATGGAGGCCGCCAGCACAGCACCCGCATGGCCGTCGCGAATGCCTTCGACCATGTGGTCGAGCGTGCCGACGCCGCCCGAAGCGATGACCGGCGCGCGCACCGCGTCCGACACCGCGCGGGTCAGCGCGATGTCGTAGCCGGCCTTGGTGCCGTCGCGGTCCATCGAGGTCAACAGGATCTCGCCGGCGCCGCGACCGACCATTTTCCGCGCGAATTCCACTGCATCGATGCCGGTCTTCTCGCGCCCGCCATGGGTGAAGATCTCCCAGCGGTCGGCCTCGCCGGGGCCGGAGACTTTCTTGGCGTCGATGGCGACGACGATGCATTGGTTGCCGAACTTGTCGGCGGCTTCGGCGACGAAATCCGGGTTCTTCACCGCGGCCGTGTTGATCGACACCTTGTCCGCGCCGGCCAGCAGCAATTTCCTGATGTCGGAGACCTGGCGCACGCCGCCGCCGACGGTCAGCGGCATAAAGCATTGTTCGGCGGTGCGGGCGATGACGTCGAAGATGGTCTCGCGATTGTCCGACGAAGCCGTGATGTCGAGAAAGCAGAGTTCGTCGGCGCCGGCGGCATCATAGGCCTTGGCTGCCTCCACCGGGTCGCCGGCGTCGATGAGATCGACGAAATTGACGCCCTTGACGACACGGCCGTCCTTGACGTCGAGGCAAGGGATGACGCGGGCTTTCAGCATCAGCGGCCCTCTATCGTGGCAAGCAGATCGTTGAGCAGTTGGCCGACCAGCGGCGGCACATCGGCCTGGGCGTCGAAGGCCGGATCGTAAGCGGAAACGGTGATGCCGATGACCGGTACCGCAAGCGCCATGGCGCAGACCGCGTCGCGCATCTGCTCCGGGTTCGGCCCGCCAGGGGTGACGTAGCGGTTGGCCTGCAGCGCCTTGGGATCATGCACGTCGAGATCGAGATGCATGTGCACGCTGTTGGCGCCGGCTGCTTTCAGTCTTTCCGTCGCTTGCGCCACGCCGGGACATTCCGTCCGGATGACCGGCAATGTTTCGAGAAGTTTTTCCTCCGCCGGATCGAGATCGCGGGCGTTGACGAGCACGCAGCGCGCGGGATCGATCGGCCTGAAACCGGGAATGGCCGCCGCCATCGGGCGCCAGCACAGGCCGAGCACCGTCGACAGCGCCATGCCGTCGAGAAAGCCGTATACGGACGTTTCGGGCGTGTTGAGGTCGCCATGCTGGTCGGCCCAGATGATCGCATCGGCGCCTTCGCCGGCGACCGCGCCGGCACTGGTCAGGCAGTTTCCGGCCAGCACGATGGGAAACCGCCCCCTGTCGCGGGCAATGCGGACCTCGCCCGAGACGGCGTTGCAGACGGCAAAACCCGTGGCGATCTCGCGCTCCTGGTCGACGCCGACCCTGCCGATGTCCTCGACCGTGACGTCGTGACCGGCAAGGATCAGGGCATCGACGAGCCCGCCTGATATCAGCGCGTCCGGCCCCTGGCCCATGCCGCCGTGATAGTGGCCGCTGTCATAGGAGGCCAGGATGAGCGAAACCTTCACGATCGCGCCTCCGTCGCCGGCCGGCCCTGCAGGATCGCCAGCGCCTCGGCCGGGTCGATGCGGCCATCATAGAGGGCGCGGCCCGAGATCGCACCTTCGAGTTTTTGCGCGTCGGGCATGGTCATGCGCACGATGTCGGCGATCGAGGCCAGCCCGCCGGAAGCAATGACCGGGATCGACACGGCGTCGGCGAGGTCGATGGTGGCGTCCCAGTTGATGCCGGTCAGCACGCCGTCGCGGTCGATGTCGGTGTAGATGATGGCGGCGACGCCGGCGCCTTCGAATTTCCTGGCCAGTTCGATGACACCGAGGCTTGAGGCCTCGGCCCAGCCTTCGACGGCTACCTTGCCGCCCTTTGCGTCGATGCCGACGGCAACCTTGCCCGGAAACGCCTTGCAGGCCTGCCTGACCAGATCGGGATCGCGTACCGCCACCGTGCCGAGGATGACGCGGGCCAATCCACGGTCGAGCCAATCCTCGATCTGCTCCAGCGTGCGGATGCCGCCGCCGAGCTGCACGGGGTTCTTTGTCGCTTTCAGGATGGCGCCGACCGCGGCGCTGTTGACGCTCTGACCCTGGAAGGCGCCGTTCAAGTCGACGACGTGCAGCCACTCAAAACCCTGCTCTTCAAAGGCTTTGGCCTGTGCTGCCGGATCATCATTGTAGATGGTCGCGGTCGCCATGTCGCCGTGCTTCAGCCGCACGCATTGGCCGTCCTTGAGGTCGATGGCTGGAAACAGGATCATATTTTCAGGCGCCTTCGACGATCGCGAAATGTCCGGTCGAAGCCGCCAGCCTGTTCTGCAACGCCGTCTGATAGGCTGGGGATCGATAGCAGCTGAGCGCGGTTTCATAAGAGTCGAACTCGACCACCACCTGCCTGCCAAATTCCGACCCTTCGGGACTGGTCACTTGTCCGCCGCGCACGAGATAGCGGCCTCCGAAAGACGAAACCGTGTCGCCGATGGCGTCGCGGTAACGCTGATACCCTTCCGGATCTGTCACCGTCAGCATTACCATCCAGTAGCCCTTCTTGCTCATGGTGTTCAGGGCCTCCAGCGCAGGAAATTCGTGATCAGCGCCAGGCCCAGCGCCTGGCTCTTCTCCGGATGGAACTGCGTGCCGGCGAGATTGTCGCGGGCGACCGTGGCCGTCACCGCACCGCCATAGTCGGCGGCCGCAACGACCTCGTCCGGGTTCTTTGCATCGAGATGGTAGGAGTGGACGAAATACGCATGCAGGCCCGACGCGCCGGTCGGAATGCCGGAAAACAGCGGGTGCTGGCGCCTCAATTCGATCGTGTTCCAGCCGATCTGCGGGATCTTCAGCGCCGGATCGGAAGGCGTGATCTCCTTGACGTCGCCCGATATCCAGCCGAAGCCGTTGGTGATGGTCTTTTCGAGGCCGCGCTGCGACATCAGCTGCATGCCGACGCAAATGCCCAGGAAAGGCCGGCCCTTGGCGATGGCGACGTCCTCGACCGCCTCCCACATGCCCTCGACGGCACGCAGGCCGGCCGCGCAGTCGGCGTAAGCGCCGACGCCGGGAAGGACGATGCGGTCCGCGGTGCGTACACGGTCGGCATCGGCCGTCAGGTCGATCCGCGCCGATATGCCGGCCTCGCGCGCGGCGCGCTCGAAAGCCTTCGTTGCCGAGCGCAGATTGCCCGAACCGTAATCGATGATCGCAACCCGCATCTCAGCGCCGTCCCGGAATGTGGGTCAGCCCCAGCGCTATGCCGGGCTGCGTGGGGCGCGCCAAAGCGGCATCCGGAACGATGCGC
The DNA here is from genome assembly GCF_006440535.1 of Mesorhizobium sp. B2-5-13. Lineage (NCBI taxonomy): Bacteria > Pseudomonadati > Pseudomonadota > Alphaproteobacteria > Hyphomicrobiales > Phyllobacteriaceae > Mesorhizobium > Mesorhizobium sp. B2-5-13. Next base: position 37,822 of record NZ_VFUI01000028.1, read on the forward strand.
GGCGCGAGTGCTGCTTCGTCCGAAAGGCCTTCGATTTCCAGGGCATAGCGCATATCGGCGTCCGCGAGCCAACCGGCCTCGACGACGCCCCATTCATGCCAGCCGCGGCGGCGCAGCGCCGCGATACGCAATCCCTGGCCCTCCAGCCCGACATAGAGCGAGACGAGCAGCGACAGCAGCGAGCCAGCGACACCGAGGCCAAGTTTCTGGCCAAGCATCGAAAGCACGCCCATGACGACAAAGACGAGCGCCGCTTCGACCCACAGCCGGTGCCAGGCAAGCCACAGCGGCGGCACGAGCAGGCCGAGCCAGGTGAAGCCGTCGCGGACCAACGTCGTCGTGTCGACTTTCTCGCTACGGCCAGGTGGCTCCATCACGACATAGGCGGTCATGAGACTATCCCTTCAAAGAACCCTTGGTGGAGGGAACCGCGTCAGGCCGGCGCGGATCACGCTCGAGCGCGGCGCGCAGCGCGTGCGCCACCGCCTTGAAGCAGGTCTCGGCGATATGATGGTTGTTGGCGCCATAATGGTTGGTGACATGCAGCGTGATGCCGGCATTCTGCGCCAGCGCCTGGAAGAATTCGCGCACCAGTTCGGTGTCGAAGGTGCCGATCTTGGGCGACGAGAACGAAACGTTCCAGACCAGGAAGGGCCGGCCCGACACGTCGATCGCCGCACGCGTCAGCGTCTCGTCCATGGCAAGGTCGATCGAAGCGTAGCGCATGATGCCGCGCCGCTCGCCCAGCGCCTTGGTCAAGGCCTGGCCGAGCGCAATGCCGGTGTCCTCGACCGTGTGGTGGTCGTCTATGTGCAGGTCGCCATTGGCCTTGACGGTCATGTCGATCAGCGAATGGCGGGAAAGCTGATCCAGCATATGGTCGAAGAAGCCGACGCCCGTGGCGATGTCCGATTTGCCGGAGCCGTCGACATGAATCGAGACCGAGATGTCGGTTTCCGCAGTCTTTCGGCTTGCGTCGGCGGAACGAGGCGCCATCACTCTATCCTTGTGCCAGTGGTTCAGATCGTGACCGGTTCACGGGCCTCAAGCGCTAGCGGGCTTGAAAACGAGAGCCTTCTAGCAGCATGATCCGGCGATTGCCAGTTGCGATCCCGGCCGCTATCGAGCCGTTTGCAATCATTGGCCCCGTGCATACATATGGCCGATCAAAGTTACTCGTACCGCGCCAATCGCCTTTTTGGGATGGCGCTGCTCGGAGCCAGGAAATGTCTGATAATCTGACCATGCACGCCACGACGATCGTGACCGTGCGCAAGGGCAACAAGGTGGTGATCGCCGGCGACGGCCAGGTCAGCCTTGGCCAGACCATCATGAAGGGCAACGCCCGCAAAGTGCGCCGCATCGGCAAGGGCGGCAATGTGATTGCCGGTTTCGCGGGTGCCACAGCCGACGCCTTCACGCTTTTGGAACGCCTCGAAGCCAAGCTCGAACAATATCCCGACCAACTGACGCGCGCCTGCGTCGAGCTTGCCAAGGACTGGCGCACGGACCGTTATCTGCGCCGGCTGGAGGCGATGATGCTGGTTGCCGACAAATCGGTCTCGCTGGCGCTGACCGGCAACGGCGACGTGCTGGAGCCCGAACATGGCGTCATGGCCATCGGTTCGGGCGGCAATTACGCGCTGGCCGCGGCGCGCGCTCTGATGGACAGCGACAAGGACGCCGAGGAGATCGCCCGCAAGGCGATGCAGATCGCGTCCGACATCTGCGTTTACACCAACAATAATTTCGTTGTCGAAACGCTCGATGCGGCTTGATCAGGCCGACCATGGCCCCGAACCGCAGGACCGCGTAAGCGAAAAGTGGACGCCGGTTTTCGGAAAGACCATGATCCAACCAGAAAATAGCTACGATTTTCGGCCGGTGACCAAAAAGGACCTGCCGATGATCGCAGGCTGGCTGGCCGAGGCGCATGTTGCAGAGTGGTGGGGCGATCCCGAGGCGGAAATCGCGGAGATTGCCGATCATATAGACTCGATTTCCGTCGAGCCGCTGATCGTTGAGCTCGACGGCAAGCCGATCGCCTATCTGCAGAGCTACGATCCGCATCTGGAAGACGGCCATCCCTATGCCGATCAGCCGTTCGGCACGCTCGGCATCGATATCTCGATCGGCCGGCCGGAACTCATCGGCATCGGCCATGGCTCGGCGATCGTGCGCCAGTTCGTCGAAGACCTGTTCGAGGAAGGCGTGCCGCGTGTCATTATCGACCCCGACCCAGCCAACATCAGGGCCATCCGGGCCTATGAAAAGGCGGGATTTCGGGCCATTGATCGCAGACAGTCGATCTATGGCGACGCCGTGCTGATGGCGATCGATGCCGAAGACGCGCAAGAGGGGTAATTCAGGATATGGTCACGGCCAGCGAGGACAAGAGCCTTTCCGCTTACGAGGATAGCTGGCGGATGGGGCTGCTGATCGTCGCCGGCCTGCTCGTCGCCCAGGCCGTCGCGCTCTACCTGATGGGCCATCCGCCGATCTGTACCTGCGGCTATGTCAAGCTGTGGCATGGCGTGGTGAACAGTTCGGAGAATTCCCAGCACATTTCGGACTGGTACACCTTTTCGCACATCATCCACGGCTTCCTGTTCTACGCGCTGGCCCGGTTCCTGTTCCCGCGCTCGCCGATCGGCTTGCGGCTGGCATTCGCCGTCCTCGTCGAGGGAGGCTGGGAAATCCTCGAAAATAGCCCGTTCATCATCGAGCGCTACCGCGCCGGCACCATTTCGCTCGATTATTACGGCGACAGCATCATCAATTCGGTGTCCGACACACTGGCCATGGTGCTGGGATTTGTCATGGCGCGAAGGCTACCTATATGGGTGATCGTCAGCCTCGCCATCCTCTTCGAACTGGGTACCGGCTATCTCATCCGGGACAATCTTACACTCAACGTGATCATGCTGCTGCATCCGTTCGAGACCATCAAGCAGTGGCAAAGTGGAATTTAGTGATATGAGCACATTTTCTCCCCGCGAAATCGTTTCGGAACTCGACCGCTTCATCATCGGCCAGAAGGACGCCAAGCGCGCCGTGGCCATCGCTCTGCGCAACCGCTGGCGCCGCCAGCAGCTCGAAGGCCAGATGCGCGAAGAGGTGATGCCGAAGAACATTCTGATGATCGGCCCGACCGGCGTCGGCAAGACCGAGATTTCGCGCCGCCTGGCACGGCTCGCCGGCGCGCCGTTCGTCAAGGTCGAGGCGACCAAGTTCACCGAGGTCGGCTATGTCGGCCGCGACGTCGAACAGATCATCCGCGACCTGGTCGAGATCGCCATCGGCCTGACGCGCGAGAAGATGCGCGAGGACGTGAAGGCGCGCGCCCATGTCAACGCCGAGGAACGGGTGCTGGAAGCGCTGGTCGGCAAGACGGCGAGCCCGGCGACGCGCGATAGCTTCCGCAAGAAGCTGCGCGAGGGCGAGCTCGACGACAAGGAAATCGAGATCGAAGTGGCCGACACCGGCAATGGCGGCATGCCCGGCTTCGAGATTCCCGGCATGCCGGGCGCCAATATCGGCGTGCTCAACATCAACGACATGCTGTCGAAGGCGATGGGCGGCAAGAAGACCAAGCTGCGCAAGACCACGGTGAAGGAGTCCTACGACCTGCTGGTCGGCGACGAGTCCGACAAGCTGCTCGACCAGGACGAGGTGGTGCGCCGGGCGCTGGACGCAACGGAGAATGACGGCATCGTCTTCCTCGACGAAATCGACAAGATCGCCGCCCGGTCGGACATTTCGGGCGGCCCTTCGCGAGAAGGCGTGCAGCGCGACCTGCTGCCGCTGGTCGAAGGCACGACGGTAGCGACCAAATACGGTCCGGTGAAGACGGACCATATCCTGTTCATCGCTTCCGGTGCCTTCCATGTCTCCAAGCCGTCCGACCTGCTGCCGGAACTGCAGGGCCGCCTGCCGATCCGCGTCGAGCTGCGCGCGCTGGAGAAGGAGGACTTCGTCCGCATCCTGACCGAGACCGAGGCGAGCCTGATCAAGCAGTATATCGCGCTGATGAAGACCGAAGGCGTTGAGCTCACCTTCACCGACGACGCCATCGATTCGCTCGCCGGTGTCGCCGTCGATCTCAACGCCAGCATCGAGAACATCGGCGCGAGGCGGCTGCAGACTGTGATGGAGCGGGTGCTGGACGACATCTCCTATGATGCGCCGGACCGCAACGGCACGGCGGTCACCGTCGACGCCGCCTATGTCCAGAAGCATGTCGGCGACCTCTCCAGAAACACGGATTTGTCGCGGTTCATCCTTTGAACGAGGGCGCCGGAGCAGGCCGGCGCGGTCATGCAACAACGTCCGGCAGGAGCCATGTGTGGCCAGATGGTACCATCTGGCCACCTTTCGTCTCGCCGGATGATGGGGCGCTCTCGACTCGACCAAGTGCTTTACCTAGTTTGCGCCGCAATTCTCTAGGCGGCGGCGCATGAAAAAACTCATCTTGGTCATTCTCGGCTTGACGCTGGCGGCGACGCTGTTCGCCGCCGACGCGGCGACATTGGTGCCGGCGGGAAATCGCAATACCGAGCAGCCAGACATTCCCGGCGCCTCGAGCCGCCGCACGCAGGCGACCAACACCACCTTCCAGGCGAAGTACCGCAAGGTCTACGCGCTGCTGCAGAACGACGCCGATCTGCGCGCCAAGATCAAGAAGGCAGCAAGCGCCTATGGCATCGACCCCATGCACATCGTCGGCGCCATCGTCGGCGAGCACACCTACAATGTCGACGCCTACGACCGGCTGCAGACCTATTACGTCAAGGCGATCTCCTACCTCTCGAGCAAGCTCTCCTTCGCCTATGACGGCGAGGACATCACCGATTTCGTGCAGCGGCCGGAATTCAAGAAATGCGCCGCGATTTCGGACAGCTACGATCTGTGGGAATGCCGCGAACAGGTCTGGAACCGCTCGTTTCGCGGTAAGACTGTCGGCGGCGAGGATTTCCCCGACAACCGTTTCGGCGCCACCTTCTTCCAGCCCTACTATGCCGGCCAGACCTTCGGCCTCGGCCAGCTCAATCCCCTGACCGCCCTGCAGATGAGCGACCTCGTGCACAAGGTGTCGGGCCTGCCGAAGCTCGACGTCTCCGATCCCAATTCGGTCTACAAGACCATCATGGATCCGGACCTGACGCTGCCCTATGTCGCGGCGACGATCAAAAAGTCGATCGACGCCTATAGGAGCATCGCCGGCTTCGACATCTCTGGCAATCCGGGCATCACGGCCACGCTGTACAATGTCGGCAATCCGGAGCAGCGCGCCTATGCGCTGAAGTCGGAAAACGACAGGCGCCGCGCCACCGGTGAGCCGGAGAAGCTGCCCGAAGAGAATTACTACGGCTGGCTCGTCAACGACAAGTTGGCGGAGCTCAAGGCGCTGTTCTAAGGACCTCTACCTCCCCTTCGTGGCGAGATCGGACCGAAAGATCCGGGTAGGGGCCGGTGCAGTCATACGCAATTGCCCTGCAACAAGGCAGAGGGCGGCCAACTTCACTCAGGCGGCCAGCAACGCCTTCAGCTTAACTTCAGGCGAGCCCAGCGCCTCCGGCGCCGGCTTGGCACGCTTGCCGATCAGCATTTCGGCCAGCCTTATGTCGCGGGCGACCGCATTGCCCGGGCCGATGCCGCTCGCCGCCACCAGCCTGCCGTCCTCGGCGAGATGGAAGAGGATGAAGGCGCCGTCACCGAGATCGCGGCGCACAAGGCCGCGGCCTTCGTCGGAGAGGCCGGCGATCTGCAAGCTCAGCCCATACTGATCCGACCAGAACCACGGAACAGCCGCATGCGCCTCGCCGGCGCCAAGCATGTTCTTTGCCGCCAGTGCGCCCTGTTCCTGTGCATTGCGCCAGGCCTCCAGCCGCACGCGGCGGCCGCCATAGACGGCGAGCGGAAACGAGCAGCAATCGCCGGCGGCGAAAATGTCGGGATCAGCGGTTTGCAGATAGGCATCGACTGATATGCCGTTTTCAATGGTCAGGCCGGCTTCGGCCGCGAGCCCGGTCACCGGCACGGCGCCGATGCCGATGACGGCGAGGTCGGCCGATATTTCGCGCCCGCCGGCAAGCGTCACCCGCACCTCCTTGCCCTCGTCGGCGATGGAGGCGATGCCTTCCCCGCAGACCACGTCGACACCCTCGGCGACATGCGCTTCATGGATGATTTCGGCGATCTCGGCCGGAACGCCGCGCATCAGGATACGTGGCTGCGCCTCGATGACGGTGACCGAGGCGCCGAGCTTGCGCGCGGCTGCCGCAAGTTCAAGGCCGATGAACCCGCCGCCAATGATGGCGATGCGGTTGCCGGCACGAAGGTGGGCGCGAATGGCCAGCGCGTCGGCGAAGGTTCTGAGATAGACGCAGCGCACGCCAAGCCCAGGCATCGGCAGCTTGCGCGGCGTCGAACCGGTGGCCAGCAGCAGCTTGTCGTAGGCCAGCACCGAACCGTCCGACAGGCGTACCATGTGCGACGCGCGCTCGATCGCCACGGCCTCGACGGAATGGACGTGCCGGATCGATTTTTCGGTCAGGATCTCGTCGCTGGCGATCGCCTTGATTGCGGGCGCATCGCTGGCCATCGCCTCCTTGGACAGAGGCGGACGTTCATAGGGCAAATGCGGCTCGTCACCCACCAGCGTCACCGGCCCGTCATAGCCGAGATCGCGCAAGGCAAGCGCGGCCCGTCCGCCGCATTCGCCGGCTCCGATGATCAGCATCCCCCGCGCCATGCCGGTCATCCGATCTGAACCAGGACCTTGCCGGCGTCGACCTTGACCGGATAGGTCCTGAGGTTGACGCAGACCGGCGCGCCCCTGGCCGCGCCGGTCTTGTAGTTGAAGCGGCCATTGTGCTTGGGGCATTCGATGATGTCGTCCATCACCAGCCCATCGGCGAGATGCACCTTCTCATGCGTGCAAAGTCCGTCGGTGGCGAAATATTCGTCGTCCGGGCTGCGATAGATGGCGAAGGTGCGCCCGCCATGATCGAAGCGCATCACGTCTTCTTCGTCGATGTCGCCGGCGGCGCACGCCTCGACCCAATCGTTCATTCAGTCCTCCCCTGGGATCGCACGGCGGCGCGTGATTATTCAGCCGCGACCGCGACGGCGTCGTTGCGGAATTCCTCGCGGTACGGCCTGGCGGTCGGCGGCAGCTCGCGCTTGAGGAAATAATCCTCGTTGCGCAGCTGGCGGCGGAAGACCGGGATCATCTCGCGGTAGCCGGCCAGGATCGACGGGGTCGGCGCCGGCAAATCGTGCTTGATCAGCGCGTGCAGCTTCGGCAGCGCATGGTAGGGCACCATCGGGAACATGTGATGCTCGACGTGGTAATTCATGTTCCAGTAGATGAAGCGGCTGATCGGGTTCATGTAGACGGTGCGGCTGTTCAGCCGATGGTCGGTGACATTGTCGGCAAGGCCGCCATGCTGCAGCAGGCCGACCATCACGTGATGCCAGGCGCCATAAAGCCTGGGCAGGCCGACCAGCATCAGGGGCAGGAAAGATCCGGTGGAGAGCGCCAGCGCGATGGTCGCGGCATAGATCGCCGTCCAGATGCGGGCAACACGGATCGCTTTGGGCTGCTCCTGTTCGGGAATGAAGGTCTTCTCCGCCGCGCTGATGTTGCCGGCGGCATTGCGCAGCATGTCTGATATCGCATGCCAGGCGTCGAGCACGCCGACAAAACCAAGAACGAGGCGCACCAGGTCCGGCGGCCGCATGACCGAAATCTCAGGATCGCGGCCGACGATGATGGTGTCGGTGTGATGGCGCGTGTGGCTCCAGCGCCAGGTCACCGGATTGCGCATGATCATGAAGCAGGCGATCTGATAGACTGCGTCATTCATCCACTGCGTGCGGAACGCCGTGCCGTGGCCGCATTCGTGCCAGCGGGAATCGGTGGATGAGCCGTAGAGCACACCATAGGCGAAGAAGAAGGGCACGCACCACCAACTGCCCCAGAACCAGGCAGCGCCGGCACCGCTGATGATGAGGGCGGCCAGCCAGATCGCCGTGTCGCGGATCGCTGGGCCATCGGAGCGCTGCATCAGCTCCTTCATCTGCTTGCGGGGAATGTCGGTGTGATACCACTCGGCCGCCGACAGCCCGTGTTCGACCGCAAGCCGGGCGTCGCGGCCGATCAGGCTGTAATCACGCCGGGACGGCGCTGCGGTCATGATTGCCTCCCATGGCGGGGCATTCGCCATGCGAATACCGATCATCAACTAACTCCTTGCTCAGAAATAACGCCGAGCCATGATAGAATCAACATCACAAAGATAGTTTCTATCATTTCATATCAAAGTCAGGTATCGATATCAGGCAATCGAACGAGGGCGATCATGGCGAAACGGCCGACCATTACTGATCTGGCGCGAGTCTCCGGCGTCAGCGTCGCCACGGTGGACCGCGTGCTCAACAATCGCCTCCCAGTGCGGGAGGAAACCGCGCGCCGCGTCTACGAAACCGCGACCGAGATCGGCTATCACGCCGCCGGCCTGATCAAGCAGCGGATGCGCCAGGAACTGCCCGAGTATCGTCTGGGCTTTCTGCTGCTTCGGGGCAATGACGTTTTCTATGGTGATTTCGCTCGGGAACTCGAGCTGGCGGTCGCGCAATCGCAGCGCTTCCGCGGCGTCGCAACCGTCGATTTCGCCAGCTCTCTGGCCCCGGACGACATCGCCGCCCAGATGCGCAGGCTGGCGGCGAGATCGCGGGCCATTGCCGTGGTCGGCCCGGACCATCCGACGCTGACCGCCGTCGTGGAGGCGCTCAAGGCCAGGGGACTGCCGGTCTTCTCCCTTCTGTCCGACTTCGCCGCCGGCGTCCGTGAGGGCTATGTCGGCCTCGACAACCGCAAGGTCGGCCGCACCGCGGCCTGGATGATCGCCAGGGCGGCGAGGACGCCTGGCAAGGTCGCCCTTTTCGTCGGCAGCCATCGCTTCCATGGCCATGAGCTGCGGGAGATCGGCTTCCGCTCCTTCTTCCGCGAGCATGCGCCGGATTTCAGCGTGCTGGAGACGTTGGTCAATCTCGAGGCCAATCAGGTAACCCATGACGCGATGATCGATCTTCTGGCGCGGTATCCGGATCTCGTCGGCTGCTACGTCGCCGGCGGCGGCATGGAAGGCGCCGTCTCGGCGCTGCGGGCAGCGAAGCCTGGCAACATGCCGGTGGTCGTCTGCAACGAGATCAACGCCGAATCGCGCGCCGCGCTCGCCGACAACATCCTTACCATGGTGATCTCGACGCCGCTTGCCGCGCTCTGTCGTGAGCTCGTCGATCGGATGGCGCATGCCATCGAAGCCGGCGCGGCCAATGCGCCGGGTCAGATCTTCCTGCCCTTCGACATCTATTTGCCGGAAAACATCTGAAGCAATTTCGCGAAAATGCGCAGCGGCTTTCCGTCCGGGACGCGCCAGGACAGAGATAGGGCGTTTCGATGAAGCGACAGAGCGCTCCTGCAGTCCGCCGCCATGAACCGCCCGCCAGAAATGATAGAATCTATCAGAGCAGGCAGAAAATCGCGCGCCCGAATTTGGAATCGCCCTTGACGCCCCAACGTCAAATGGAATAAATATTTCACTATATGTGGGTTTTGGTTCTTTCGTTCCGGAACATCCGTTCAGGGCAGTTCGGCGTCCAGCCGTTGGCGGCACGCTGCGGAACGAAATGGATATCAGGGAGAGATTCCCCAGGCAGATCGGGGATTCCGGAGAGATCGGTGCAACCGGACACCAAAAGTGGAGGAGAGATACAATGAAGAAATTGCTTTTGGGCGTCGCCTTCGCGGCGCTGATGAGTTCATCGGCCATGGCCGCCAAGATCGGCGTCTCGATGGCCAAG
>NZ_VFUI01000029.1:0-47564 GCF_006440535.1 Mesorhizobium sp. B2-5-13
CTTGCTCTCCTTGCAAAGGGCCGAAAGTGTAACCCATCTATCCGGAATGAACTGTCACCCATCTCTCGGGAAGGGCAATGCTCTGCCGACGAGACGGCCCCCGAGGCTTGCTGCGAAGACAGCGCCGTTGTCGTTTTGGCAAGTAAATCAAACGATTGTCGAAAAACAGCGCGAACCTCGCCGTCTGCCATGTGCAGTTCGACAGCAGCAGATTCAGAAGCCGTTTCTTTTCACCTGGAGCCTGCCGGGCGAGCAGTTGGCGGGCGTTGCGCGCCAACTCCAGCAACCGCACGCCATCCTCCATGTATGATTCCTCGGCCTCGCCATGCCGCTCGATCTCACGGAGTAGGCGCGTCTGCTCGACCCGCCATTGCGCTGACATTCGATCGTAGAAGGCACTGTCGATGCGTCCGTCGAGCTTATCCAGGTACATTGCCTGAAGCCGATCCTCGAGGCGCCTGTATTCCTTTTGGCACCGCAGGATCGCCTGTTCCTGCTCCTTCCGCTCATCGGCGTGGCTGGCTTTGAGCGCGTCACGGACCCAATCCAGCACCTCCTCATCGAAATGAAGTTTGTCCAGCAAGCCGCCAAAGGTCTCTTCGAGGACCTCCTCGCGGTCGTACTTGCGGCGGCACTCGGCATAGCCGCCGCGGCCTTTGTCGCTGTGGCCGGTGCAGTGGTAGTAGACGTATTTGCCCTTCTTGATCTCGGCCACTACCGCGCAGCCGCATCGGGCACAGGTCATCAGACCGCTGAAGGCAAACTCATGGCCATAAGAGTGGATAGGCGTCGCGTGACGGCCGGTCAGCACGCCTGGACCCGCTCCCACAGCTCGATCGATACAAGAGGCTCGTGTTTGTCATGGTGCAGCTTCCCGTTCCATTGAAACAATCCGGTGTAGAGACGATTCGTAGAATCGAGTGCACCGTGCTCACGGGGACCGGATGCCCACTCTTCGGATATACAAGGCCTTCAGCGTGGGCTGCCTTCGTGATTGCCTTCAGAGAATATCCTCCGGTTGAGTAGCGCTCGAACAGCCTCGTGATCATCGGCGCCACTTCAGCGTCCGGTTCAATGACCTTCTTGCCGTCGCTCCCTGTGACGTTGAGATAGCCCAGCGGTGCCTTGGTAGGCCAGATCCCCTGCTCCGCCTTCTCCATCAGTCCCTTGCGGGCTTCCTCAGAGAGATTGTCAATGTAGTTCTTTGCCATCAGCACCTTGATGCCGTGCATGAACTTTTCCGAAGAGCGCGAGTCCTGTGAGAGGATTACGCCTTCCTTAGCGAGGTGGATTTCGACGTCGAGATCGTCCAGCGTCACCCAATCTTTCAAATTGCGATACAGGCGGTCGGTCTTCTCAACCAGAACGACCCGCACGCCGGGGTGCTTTCGAAGATATTTGACCATCTCATTGAAGTTGGCCCGCCCGCTGCTTTTCGCGGTTTCAACGTCGATGAATTCCTGAGCGATACCAAACTGCTTCTGAGCCACATACTCCCTCAGAAGCTTGCACTGAGCAGGGATGGAAAAGCCTTCCTTCTCCTGTTCTTTGGAGGAGACCCGAGCATAGAGCAGCGCTTTCACCAAGCCGCTGCGAGTTTCGATCTGCGCAGTCTTCTTGACCATCTTCCCAGCCTCGTCTCCTAACCAGCCACGGCGGAGCGAGGGAAGGGACCTCGCTCAATCCTTATTTTGCCATTCGGCGAGGAGGCGGAAGAACCCGGTGACGTTTTCCACGATCTGGCGCGCATCCTCCCTGGTGAGTTTTCGGCCAGTGCGCTGCTCGAACAACTGAGCCGTTCTATCCAGGAAGGCACGATCCACGGCGCGGTCATGGGGAGGCAAGGTCTCCTCAACCGATCGACGGACGTTCCTAGGTCTCTTCATCGTCTGTGCCCGGTTTCAGGCGCTTTGCAGCACCAGGCAAGGATCGCCGATCTCTCTCCAATCTCGAATGGCCAATGTGTACCCTTAAGCCGCCTTTTCCGCGCCGCCGCCTTGGACGGCTAGGCTAATCCCCTACCCTTCCGTTTCCGGGTTCCGTCGGTCTGGGCGCGGACGAAAAACAGTCTCGATCTGCCGACGCAAGGGCAGATTCTTGGCCCAGCCGCAAAACATCATCGAACGCCGAGCGAATCTGCGGCCACGGGAACTCTTCGCCCCCCTCCCGCACCTCGCTCTCAAGAAGCACCGCATTCAATTTGGCCGCTACGCCGGCAAGGGAGGTGGCAGGTGCCGCAGCCAAAGCTTCGAGCAATTCTTCGGCTCGATCAGCTGCCTTCCTTTCCGCCTCTGCCACGGACGAATAGCCAATTCGCCTCTCTGCGGCATCCCAACGTGCTTGATGAGCCGCCAAACGGGCTTCTGCCTCAACGTGAGCGTCATCGGCGTCGGCGCCGAGCACCTCCCGGAGTGCCCCCATGGAATTGATCGTTACGCTCTCGCCACCGGGCAACTGGACGGTCGCGCCCGGGAAGCCGACGGTTTCCACGAGCGTGCGCTCCAAGTGCGCACTCTGATCGCAAAGGCGCTCGCTCAGTTCGTGAGCGTTGTACCATTCCCGCCAAATCGCCAGCGCGGGATCGGAAGCTACATCTGCCGCCGGCGCCTTACCGGCAAAAGCGTTTCTTTCCCATCCTAAGATTGCAATCGCCGTTGCACCAAGTACCCTCCTGCGGGTGACGAAAGACAAAGGCGTGGTATTGTCGGAATCAGCCATGATCCGAGCTCCTAACAGCTTGGTTGTGGTCAGGCCGCACCGAGTGTATCGAGCACCGGTGCGGCCGCTAGCCGCCATTGCTTATGTCACTTTTTGTGACTTTTAACAAGATGAATGTCATGAAAACGGACATACTGCCGCAGCAGATCCGAGCAGCTCGGGCCTTGATTGACTGGACGAGAGAGGACTTGGCAAACGCCTCTGGAGTGACAGTTCGTACGCTCGCCAGAATTGAAAGCTCTCAAACGCTCCCTAGGCCGGCAACACTTCAGGCGATATCTTCTGCGTTGGAAGCGGCGGGGATCGAATTCATTTCGCAAAACGGAGGAGGACCCGGCGTCCGCCTTGCCCATCGACTCGATGGTACGTGACATCAGCACTTTCGTCGAAACCGAAAGATCCAGACTTTCGGTTTGCTAGCAGACCGTCATCTCATCGGCAGCTTTCGGCGGTGATCGATAGATTGCTGCCTACGTCGACGGCCCAGCCCGGAGCAGATTTCCATGTCACATGTTGCGTGGCCTGCCACTGAACTGTCATCCAGCTGCGATTAGAGCCTCGACCGTTTTGATCCGATACCATTCTTTGGACCGCCGGAAGGTGGAGTTTTCCGGCTGTTTCACGATGGCGGGCTGATGGCGCCATCGGGATTGATCAACGAGATCGGAACCTTGTGCCCGATTGCGCCATGTGGGCGCACCTCGTTGTAGTATCTGCGCCAATCCTCCAACTTTTCGGCCGCGTCGGCAAGCGTCAGGAACCAGTGGGCGTTCAAACATTCCGCCCTGAAGCGGCCGTTGAAGGCTTCGATGTAAGCGTTGTCCGTTGGCTTTCCCGGTCGCGAGAAGTCGAGCGTAACGCCCCTGGTGTAGGCCCACAGATCGAGGTCGCGGGAGACGAACTCCGAGCCTTGATCGACCCGGATCGTCTTCGGATAGCCGATCTTGGGGCAGACCTGTTCCAGTATCCTGACCACATCCTCGGCTCGGTAACTGAAGCGCGGGTCGAGCACCGGCACGTAGCGTGAGAACGTATCTACGACCGTCAGGACCCGGATCTTCTTGCCTGTCGCGAGCTGGTCGTGAACGAAGTCCATCGCCCAGACGTCGTTGGGTTCGACGGCTGGCTGGCGATCGTCTCGCAGCTTCGCCTTCACTCGGCGCTTCGGCGTCTTGTTCCTCAGCTGAAGGCCCAAGTCCCTGTAAATGCGATAGGTCCGCTTCATGTTGATATCCCAGCCCTCCCGCGTGAGCATCACGTGCACGCGCCGGTAGCCATAACGAACCCGCGTCGCACAGATGTCTCCGAGCTTCGATGCCGGCCTGGTCACGGCGGCGGGACTTGTAGTGATAGGTCGAGGTGTCGAACTCCAGAATACGGCACGCTCGCCGGATCGACACGTTCCAATCAGCACAGGTATCAGCCACCAGCTCGCGTTTGCGACCAGGCCTCACAGTTTTCGGCGGATCACGTCCTGCAGCATCTCCTTGTCCAGCGACAGGTCGGCGACCAGCTTTCTGAGCTTGCCGTTCTCGTCCTCGAGCTGCTTCAGCCGCTTCATCTCTGTCGGCAGCAGCCCGTTATATTTCTTCTTCCAGTTGAAATAGGTCACCTGGCTGATCCCGGCCCTCCGGCAGATCTCCGCCACAGGAAACCCATCCGCTCCCTGCTTCAGAATGAACGCCTTCTGGGCGTCCGAAAACTTCGATGCTTTCATCGCTTCCGCTCCTCTCCCAGCCGGGAAACTACAGCGGAAAACTCCAATTCTGAACGGTCCAGTTTCTGGGGATCAGATCAGTGCAGCAAACGCTGAAGCAGAATCCGTTCTCGGGTCATCTATTCGCCTTTCGAGGCAAGAAGGCGTCGATGCTGAAGATCCTGTTCTGAGATGGAAACGGACTGTGCCTGTTCACAAAAGCGGCTCGATCGGGGCAGCTTCGCATGGCCGGTGATGGCGGGCTTCGATGGCTCGATCACGCTGACGCCGGCGCAGCTTGCGATGCTGATCGAAGGCATCGACTGGCGCGCTCCCGAGCGTGTTTGGAGGCCTGCCCTGGCCGGCTGAAATTGGCGCGTCGACGGCTACGGAAAGCCCGGAATCCTTGGACTTTGAGACCATTTGTGATGCGATCGACGCTTTGGCCAGAATCTCTACATCCTCGCTCAGCGTCGACGAGAAAGACATGCTCAATCAATGTCTCTCGCAGTGTAGGATTGGAGCATGGTGAACTACTGCTACAAAAAAGCAGCATGACGCTTACGTTCGGCTCCTGGAACTTCAGCGACGATAGCTGGGCAGATGGACACGGCTAGCGAGTGTGTGGCCGGCCGCGTCCAGGGTCTTGCTGAAGCATTCATTTCGAAAGAAGGCCGGGCTCGACTCGAGAAGATCGAGGTGATTTCCAAGGGTCCGACCGGTTCCGGGGAGATGGAGAACCATGAATGCCGGCAAATATCATTTCGGCTTCGCCGTCGACTGGATGCGCGAGGATCTCGGTGCCGACCGCAATGGTGCAAAACTGCCGGTGACAGCGCTCGTCGACAAGTTCTACAAGGATGTACAGGCAATGGGCGCAAGCGCTGGGACACATCCTCGCTGTTCGCGCGCCTGGAAAACTAGGTTTCGACGCGACGCGCTTTTGCGGGTGGGCCATGGAGAAGCAGCGTGGATAATCGTGCCATCGGAATCGTTCTTATTCTTGTGGCTGTGATGTCACTCACTGCGGCTCAGATCGTCATCAAGTCGCGTCTGACCCACCACGGAGTGGTGCCATTCAGTTTCGAGAGTGGCTGGCCGTATCTGCTCGGCCTCCTCGCCGACTGGCGGGTCTGGATAGGCGGCACCTGCCTAGGGGTCTCCAGCCTGCTTTGGTACGCCGCGATTTCCAGAATCCCGCTTTCGCTCGGGTTTCCGTTCGCGGCGTTGTCCTATCCTCTGGTCTTCGCCAGTTCGATCGTCTTCCTGCACGAACGATTTGGCTGGCAGACCCTTGCCGGCAATGGTCTGATTGTCGTCGGCGTGCTGCTGGCGGCGACCCAGACGCCGTAGCTGTCGGTTTTGTGCGCGCTCGGCAGGAGCGTGTGCGCCCCAAAGCGGCTGCGTTCTTTTGGCGACATGCATTATGTGCGCGAAAGCGGCGCCTTCATGAAGTCGCGAGCGTTGTCGCCCGTATTGAACAGCAGGTCGATGACCGACACACCCGGATCGAAACTGCCGTGTAGTTGCGGATAGGTCGGATAACCGGAATAATCCATCCACTCCACCTGAACATTGGCGGCATCGAACTTGTCGGTCTCGAGATAGGCTTTGGCGGCGGGGCCGCTGAGGTAACGGGTGGCGCCAAGTTCACGGCAGATGCCCAGCAACCGATCGGTCTTAGCCCCGCCGGCGGTGAGTTCGCGTGACAGCACGAACTGCGTATCGAAGCCAAGATGCGACGCCAGGGCGGTAAGGAAGTGCCGATTGAGATCGCTGAGGTGGGTAAAGGTGGCCGCGGCCTTGTAGAGTGATTCGAGTTTCGGACCGAAGGTCTTGTAGTAAGGGGCTCGTGCGTAGGCATTGGTTATCGACTGCCAGTGCTTGTCGAGGAACGGCAGGGGCAGTTGCAAAGCGTCGATGTTCTGAAACGAGCCGTCCGCCTTCGACACCGGTACGGTCAGCCATTTCGGACCATGCTGCGTCTTGATGAGATTGCGGTTATGCCAGTGGCCCTTCTGGGGATATTGCACGTCGTCATACACAACGAAAATATCGACCGAGCCGATGATATCGAAATAGCCTTTCCAGGGAATATAGGCCGATTGCAGGATCGCGATCCGCTTGTCGGAAACGCGCCGCGGATTGCGGACTGCTGTTGACGCGGGCATCCCATGTTCTATCGAAACCATTGGGCATTGGTATATCGCGGCAGAGGGAGCAATCAAGGCACGATCTGTGCTGCGCTCTGACTCGAACCTTCGGGAGCTGCGGTGGGTCAAGACCAGTTCAGGGTCGCCTTGCCACCACCAAGCGCGATCCGCCGGCTGGCAGGGTGACGCCCGTCGCAAGTATCAGGCTTTCGAGCCCCATGACCGCCCGCAAGGATGCGTTGGCTGCCGATCCGATGCGCAACTCCCTGCCGGCGTCGAACCGTTGGCCAGCGCTGTTGCGCCGTCGCGACAGGAACATCAGCGGCAACAGAAGCGAGACGAATGAGGTGCTGTAGACGATGTCGAGCCCGGCGCCTTCGATCTTTTTATGCAACTCCCTCATTTCATAGCGCCGGGAATGAAACGAATACTCGTCGAGTTCGCTCCACAGCCATTTGTGCTGAGGCACGGTAATGATCACGCCGCCTCCTGGCTTGACGGCATGTTTCAGATTGGCCAGCACCTCGACATCCTCGTTGATGTGCTCAATCACGTCGAACGCCCCTACCACGTCGAATTCCGCAGCATAGGGCAGTCTTCTCGCGTCCATCTGCGCAAAGCTTGCCGAAGGCACGCGGGCAGCCGCAAAACCCAGGGCGGCTGTGAAGATTTCAGTTCCTACAAGCCGAACGTCGGGAAATGCACGCGCGACGCCACTCAGGACGAATCCCGTTCCGCAGCCAATCTCCAGGAACGACCGGAACTGCGGAAAAAACCGCTTCAGCATCCGAGCGACGATGGCATTGCGGGCCTCGAACCAGAAATTTCCGGCCTCGCTCGTGGCGAGCTCTGAAAAAAAGGTCTCGTGGAATCCCCCGCCTACTGTTGCCATTTCAGGGGCCCAGGCAGGGAAACCATCCTTACTCGCAGGGAAAAAACCGCAATTCGGACAGGCCGCGTCCCTGAATGCATGCTGCAGACTGCAATGCGGGCAAATGATCATGTGTTCAATCTAGCCTTGACACAGGAGCGCATCCGGCCCTTTCCGGAGGCAAAGGCTTTCTTCATGGTGTTTCCCGATTTCGGCTCCGTCACCGTTCCAGGATGGCGACGCCGAACCCATCCCTCCCATAACCATTGCCGTTGTAGAGCAGAAAGCTAGCCTCGCCAGCATGCAGCAGGCTGGCATAGCATACCATCTCGGAATCCCACCCATTGGGGCTCGTGTCGAGCAGTGGCGCGATGTCGCGCTTCCAGTCGATCCCGTCGACAGATGTTGCACGATATACCCGGTAAGTTTCGCCTAAGCGCCTGGCACAATAGAGCATTTCGTAGCCCACGTCCGTCTTTTGGACGGCCGGCCGGGCGATGGCGTGCTCGCCCTCATGGAAGGGCACACAGATGTGCTCGTCGGTCATCCAGGTCATGCCGTCGAGACTCGTCGCGTGTTTGATGGTGTAGTAGTGGATCGGTGCATTTTCCCCTTCTGGGTCGACCTCCCAGCGCAGGCCGGACACGTACCACATTCGGAAAGTGCCACCTTCCACGAGCACCCAGGGCGCGCCAGCAAGCAGGGGATCGTAATGGTTCCGGCCAAGCACCGGCGCTTCGGATAGACGATCGAAATGAAGGCCTCCGTCGTGCGATTCCGCGACCCCGATAGAGAAGGTGAAAGGCACCGTGCAGGTGAGTGACCAGCCGGTATAATAGAGTAACAAGCGATCTTCGTGATTGACGAGGCAACCCGGCATGGCGCCGGCGTCGTCGAATGTCCCCGGCTGGCCAATATCGAGGGACGGTCCATCTGAGCGAGCGATCGGTGTGAGGCCTTCAGCAGTCGCGGTGACCTCGACCCAGCCGCCCCGCGAGCGATTGCTGTCATCGCGACTTGCAAAATGAATACGGTATTTTTCGTTGCCGAGCCTCTGGGCAAAGGGGTTCTGGCAATGCGAGCGCTCCCAAGGAGAGCCGCTCGGCGAGCACAATAGCCCAGCGCGCTTGAAACGCCTTCCCGCCCCGACTGAGTCAACGCTCAAAGCGGAACTGGAATGGGTCGCACTGGGTTTCACTTTGGTCTCCTAGGTAAATCCGGCCTAAACGACGTGAACTGTCTGGGAGCATTGCGATACATCCCGAGATACCGAAATAGATTCCGAGCAGAGTGCGCGAGATGTGCTCGGCAATCGGCATGGTGGCGCGCGAACACATCCATCCGATATGGTCTGTCGAGCGGAGCAGGCGGCTGAGTTTCTCCCTTCACACCGCGTCAAATCCTTCTGAGCCGCGAGCTCGGCACTTTTGACCGCTGCGTTGCACTGCCGAGGTAGACGCCGCCGGGCGCCGCATCTCCCAGAATCAGCGCCCCGGCACCGATCACGCACTTCTCGCCTATACGGATATGATCGCGAAGTGTCGCATTGACACCCACGAAGCAGGCCTCTCCGATCTCGACCCTGCCCGAAACCACGATTTGCGACGCGAGAAAGCAATGGTCGGCAATGCGTGCATGATGCCCGATATGATTGCCGCTCCACAGCGTCACGTTGTTGCCGATGGACGCAAAAGGCTGAATGGTATTGTCCTCAAGAATGAAACAGTTTTCGCCAATTCTGCCGTCATTGAACAGGCTGGCTTTCAAACTGACGTAACTGACGAGTTCATAACCCATTGCCTTGACCGCTAGGTATTTCTGGCGGCGAACCTCATTCAATTGGCTGTAACTCAGCGCCACGAACGCCGCACATGCGTCTGGCGGATAGTCCTGCGCCAAGGCGTCGAAAGGTACGACGGGAAGCCCCGCCAGTCGATCCGCGCTCAGAAATGCTCTGTCTACGGTGAACGCGACGACATCATGCGGCGAATCGTGCGTGAAATAGTAGTGGGCAAGTTCAGCGATTTCCCCTGCCCCAAATATGATGATCGGGCGCTTCATGTCTTTCGGACCAGAATGGTAAACTCGTAGAGACCGTAATCGTGCAGCAATGCCACCCGTTGCGCGTATTTTGTCTTGCAGATGTCGAAAAGGTGCTTTGGATCCGCATAAAAGAGATCGGCTCTTCTCTTGTCTGGATCAGAATAAGAGGAAAGGCAGTTGAAGGCGAAGCCGCGTCGGCTGGTGACATGGAGTATATCCAGCGCCGCCTCCAGATATGCCGCCCATTGATCGTCCGGACGGGTAAGCCTGACGTTGAAAACGCCACTCGCAAAGCCGAAATCGGCAACCTGCATAGGCGCTGATCCGACAGTAAACTGCGCGTATGAACGATCGCCAAAAAGACTGACCGCGACTTCGATCATCTCTCCAGCCACATCGCAGCCGTAGTACCGTACGCCGGGGAAGCGATCGGAGAGGAACGGTAGCAAGGCGCCGTAGCCGCATCCCAGGTCGTTGACCGTGAAGTCGCCCGGCAGGTCGATCAACGAAGCCAATTGCCTGAATCGGAGGATCTGACCTTCTTCCGTATTCCAGTCCACACCCTTGGGGTTAGGGCCGTGCGCCTGTACCTTGTCGCCATAGTAGCGGGCAACCTCAAGCAGCATTGCCCCACTTTTGTCAGGTGCCGGGGCGCCAATAGACGTCATAAGGATAACCATCGGTGGATTGTCACACAGAGAATCGTGTCGCGAAGTGTAAATGGACGGTGCCGCGAATGATACCGAAATTGAATTTTGTTTCCCTCGACCAAACAGCCGCTGACGAAGGCGCCGGACGGTCTTACGTTGTTGGACGGGCCAGACAAGCGCTCATCCAGTCGCCAATCCAGTCGATTGCTTGAGCCTTTGACAACTAGTTGATTTTGAAAGGCAGTTTACCTTCTCTCAACAGAGACATCGCCGAACTACTTCTTCGCTCGCGCGCCGAACCACGAGTCCACCGAGCGATGTTCGTCCAAACCAAACCCGAGAATCTGCTTCTGATCCGCGCTTAGTCCCGCGAAATCGGACAGGACTGACGGAAGATGGAGCTGCTGCCGCACCATAGGTATCGTGAAGACGTGGTTCACACCGCGTCGGTTTCTGTCGGTGTGGTTGGTCGATCCCGCGTGGTAGAGCATGCAGTCCAGAATGATGAATGTCCCCCGCGGCACGGCTATCTGAATCTGCCGCCGCCGCACTGTCTCGTCCGAGGGAAAAGCCTCGCGATGATGGCTTGCGGGTATGACCTTGGTAGCACCATTTTCAGCTGTGAAATCATCAAGCGCGAACAGGGCATTTATTGCAAGCGGCCTTGAACTGACGAAGTGCTGGTAGGGAAGGTCGCGATGGAAGGATGCCTGTCCGTATCTGCTTTTGTTGGCGCGATTAATCAGCCCATTGACCTGATTGATGATGTAGTAATCACCGAGCATCCTTGAGAGCAATTGCGCCAGTCGTTCATTGAAGGCTATGGTCATGAACGCTGGAGCGTATTTCGGAAGGACGCGGATCGTGTCCCGCTCGCCGATCGTCGAAAGGTCGTACCCGGCGGTTGCAGCCTGTTCGGCGTATTTCACTTCAGCGACGTCAAAGTCTCGGGACAGCGCGTCCAGTTGCTCGCACGACAACCCTGCATCGAGCGTCGTATAGCCGGTGAGCCACAGATCCTCGATCAGGACATCGATCTCATCGCGTACGACCGCGGTTTCCTTGATCCCGTAGCGATCTATCTCGTTCACAGGTGCTCCTTGAGACGGCTGGAGAAGAGGTAGGGATGGACTATGTGTATGCCGCTTTCTCGAAAGTTTCCGGCCACGGCCGGCCAGCTTCGCGGATTCACAGCGGCCACTATGACAGTCCGGGGATGTGCGGAAGCGTAATCGCCGGCTCTCAGCCACGGCCGGTCGTCGAGAGTGGTCGCGAGTGGCTCGTCTGTCAGGAATGCTTCGGCTCCTTTGACGAGACGGGGGGCATAGGCCCGCAGTAGATTTCGGAATTCCCCGGCTCCAAACATCGCGTAGGGCTTGTCATCCAGCCACCGTGACGCGCCGTCATCAATCTCCGACCAGCCATTCAGGAAATCCGATCGCGCCTGCGCCAACGGCAGGTACTGGAGATCCCTGGGGTTCTGCAGCGCGGTCGGCTTGGAATTCAGGAGAGTCAGTCGAAAGCCCTTTTGCTGGCCGCGCAGCGCAACGCTTCCAATGACGCGCAACCCCGCTGCGGCCGCGACCATCTGCAGCGACAGTGTGGAAAAACTCGAGACATGGTCCAGGAACAACAGTTCCGTGTCAGTGACGTCACCGTCGGGGCAGATCACGACCACGTAGCCTTCATCCGAAAGGACCCGCTTGGATGCGGAAAGGAAAGCCTCCGGGCTAACGGCGTGCTCAAGGACGTTTACCGAGAGAGAGACGGCGTGCTGTCCGGCAATCTCACCGGCGACATCTTCGGCATAGCCCTGCCGGATCGTCGCCCGCGCGTGATCTCGCTGCTGAGCGGCGGTGACCAGTGGAGATGCCGCCTCGACGCCCAGCGCTTCCCTCAGTTGCCATCGCCGCGCTAGTTCTTCGAGCAGGGCACCCGTCCCTGCCCCGAACTCGACGACGCTGGGGGGACGAAGAGCGTGTCCAAGTAGCGCGACCGCGGATTCTTCTATGCAGTTGGCATAACCTTCGGCCCGAGCGGCATCGGCGGCCGGATCTACCAAGCCGAGGTCGTAGGCGTCATTGTACACAGCGTCCCGCTCTTCGAGCTTCAGTGGGGTGGCATGAAAGCCATGTCCGCACCTCAGACATGACGCCTTCTGAAGGGGGCGGCTGAGAATTGCGCCGTCGCTTGTCATGGAAAATGATGGATGGGGTAGCGCCAGCTTCAACAGTGCGCTGGCCCCGCAAGCAGGACAAACGGATCTAATCAACCTGTTGACCCTCCGTCGTTTCTATACTCTGCCGATAACCGTCTTGCGTAAATGCCCAAGACGCCATCAAGGTCCGTTCCGCAGCCAATCTCCAGGAACGACCGGCACTGCGGAAAAAACCGCTTCAGCGTCCGAGCGACGATGGCTCATCGGCTCAGGCCAATTGCAAGCCTCTTCCGAAAGCCAGGCCTACTACCGCGACCGAGCGGGCGAATACGATCGGGGAGTGGAGGCGATGTTCGCCATGCCTGGCAGACGAAGAGCAAACTCGCAACCATATGATCGCCCAGCTTGGGCTTAGGCCGAGTGGTGGCCTGCCACTGAACTGTCATCCAGCTGCGATTAGAGCCTCGACCGTTTTTGTTACGCCTTGTGGCGCGGGTTGAGCAACCGGCGGAGGCGCGGAGCCTTCGATTAGCGCAGCGTCGGAGCCGGTTGCGGTGATGACCTCGGCATAGGCTGCCGGGGTCTGGTAGCCGAGCGAGGAATGTGGCCTGGCGGTGTTGAAGTCCTCCCTCCATTCGGCGATGGCACTGCGGGCGTGATCCAGGCCGAAGAACAGGCTCTCGTTCAGGAGTTCATCGCGCATCCGTCCATTGAATGACTCGACATAGCCGTTCTGCATCGGCTTGCCCGGCGCGATGTAGTGCCATTCCACCCGATGATCCTTCGACCAGGCGAGAATGGCGTTCGAGGTGAACTCGGTGCCGTGGTCGGATACGATCATGCCGGGCTTGCCGCGGTGGGCGATCAGTTCCGTCAGTTCACGCGCCACCCGGCGGCCGGAGATCGACGTGTCCGGGATCGCCGCCAGGCATTCGCGCGTCACGTCGTCGACGATGTTGAGCACCCGGAACCGCCGGCCGCAGGCGAACTGGTCATGGACGAAATCCAGCGACCAGCGCGCGTTCGGCTTTGCCTCGACCAGGATCGGCGCCCGCGTGCCGACCGCTCGCCGCCTTGCCCGGCGGCTCACATCGAATCCGCTATTTCGGCAAGCTGCAGCGGTTTCGCCCGAATTGCGCGGCAAGGTGCTGGATGCGGCAGCTGCCGAACGGATGTCGGCGGTAGCATGGTTGGAGAAAACCCTGGGCACCGCCGTGCAGAATTCCGCCCATGATTCTGTCGACGACAAATTTAGTCGACAACGCCGGGCGAACCGGGGGACGACAGATTTTCTCGCGCATCGTTGCCCGCCCCACCGACGCCGTGATGGATGTCTCGAATTATCGTATAGGGCCGCCGTTTCGCCTCCGACAGAATATTGGCGATGTAAACACTGATAACGCCCAGTACGAGCATGGTCATGCCGCCAAAAAACCAGATGGAGACGATCAGCGAGGTAAACCCGGTCACGCCGATCCCTGACACAAGGTATCTCACGATATAAAAAAAGATCAGAAGAAATGAAAGGACGGACACGGACATCCCGAAATACAGAACAATGTATAGAATTCGTGTTGACGTCGTCATCAAAGAGCGCACCGCCATTTGAACGCGACGGCTAACCGAATAGGTCGTGGGGGATAGGGAGTGCTTAGCGACAACCTGCGAACCCTGCCGGTAGCCGGTCAACTGAAATAAATGAGCGATGATAAACTCGTGATCCTGATGGCTGACAAGCGCGGTAACGTAGGCGCGCGTCATGAGCCGCGCGATCACCAGATTGCGTGGCAGTTGGAAGTCGCTCAGCGCATCGTTGATTAAGAAGAACAAAGCGCCAGTCCATCTCTCAAAGGCGCCGCCACGTCGAGATTGCTGGACCCCATAGACCACATCGAGCTGGCGTTCCGACATCTGGCCGGCAAAGGGCAGCAGCCACTCGGGCTCTTCCTCGAGATCGCAGTCGATGAGAAAGACCCGACCGCCGATAGCATGGGCCAACCCAGTCATCATGGCCTTGTGGTGGCCGAAATTCCGTGACAGATCGATAATGGTCAGGTGTCGATCGACAGCGCTGCGCGCGAGCGCAAGGTCCAGACTGTGATCCGGCGAGCCATCATTGACCAGGATAATCTCAAATTCATCGCCGACAAGGTGACGCGCGACGGCAGAGATCCGGTCGCAGAACTCATCGATGTGAGCCTCGGACTTGTAGAGTGTGCTGACGATGGAAAGCTTCATCAAGGAGCGGTGCCTATTATGCCATGTGTCTGTGATCGATGAATTTAAACTCGAAATGTTCGTGAAAACATCGCGCCGTCACCCTGCCCTGCTTCGTTTAAGGCTCTCGTTTAATCTCGGAGCGACCCTGGTCGGCTCGCCACTGGTGGAAGCGTGACCCTTCGAGTATAGCGCTACTTCGTTCCCACGAAACTGGAGCACCGCCGTTCCTAGCAGAATCGCGGGCCATCCTTCAAACTTGGTTTTGATGACCACCAAATCACTCCCCATCGGTTTCAACCGCCCCCACCTGACTGGTCGCGAGATGCTTTACATCACTGAGGCCAGAGCGGCCAAGCATTTGTCTGGTGATGGCGAATTTACCAAGCGCTGCAATGCCTGGCTTGAGCAGCATCTGGGGTGCGCCAAGGCATTGTTGACCCATTCGTGCACGGCGGCGCTCGAGATGTCCGCTCTCCTTCTGGACATCACGGCCGGTGATGAGATCATCATGCCGTCATACACGTTCGCGTCGACGGCGAATGCGTTTGTGTTGCGTGGCGCCCAGCCGGTCTTCGTTGACATCCGTGAAGATACCCTCAACATCGACGAGCGGCTGGTCGAGGATGCGATAACCCCGCGAACGCGGGCGATCGTGGTTGTCCACTATGCCGGGGTGGGTTGCGAAATGGACGCCATACTTGATATCGCGCGCCGGCACGGTTTGAAAGTGGTCGAGGATGCCGCCCAAGGTGTGATGGCGCGCTACAAGGGCCGTCCGCTCGGTGGCATTGGCGATCTGGGAGCCCTGAGCTTTCATGAGACCAAAAATCTTATTTCCGGCGAAGGCGGTGCTCTACTGGTCAACGACGGCCGACTTGGCCAACGGGCCGAGATCATCCGTGAAAAAGGCACCGACCGAACGCGCTTTTTCCGCGGCGAGGTCGATAAATACACCTGGCAGGAGGTCGGCTCGTCCTATCTGCCCAGCGACTTGCTGGCTGCCTTTCTCTACGCCCAACTGGAGGATGCGGAATCGATCACCGCCGAGCGGTTGCGCATCTGGAACCGCTACCATGAGTTGTTGGCGCCACTCGAGTACACCGGTCAGTTACGCCGACCTGTCATTCCCGCCGAGTGCGAACACAATGCCCATCTCTACTACGTGTTGATGCCTCAGGGAGTGGATCGGCATGGTGTGCTCGCAACTTTCCGGCAAAACGGCATTGCAGCCATTTTCCACTACGTTCCGCTGCACATATCGCCCGCGGGGCGACGCTACTGCCGCATTCACGGCGATCTGCGGGTAACGACACAATCCGCGGAACGTGTCATCAGATTGCCGCTCTGGCATGGCCTCGACATCGCCGCCCAGGAACGTGTGGCAGCGGTTCTGGGCACCATTCACAACTAAGAAATCTGCATGCTTTAAGAGTTTTTGATGTGTCGCCTGAGGATAATGACGGCTGCGGCCCCGCGCGGCCGTCCCATCTTCGCTGCCACAGGCATCAGCGGTGCGATCAATTTCATTTCTCATCCGTCATAATCGGTTTCGTATCGCAGGTCTTTCCAGTGGGGGCTTCGTAGATTCCCGCTGGTTGCACTCGACGAAGTCCCGTGGAGGCGAAACAGCCTGCATGACCTTCAATGCAGACAAAGTTCGTTTGAATTCTGTGCTCGAATAAGCCAAGAACGCAGCTACGAAATCAAGCAACTTGGCGAGTCTAGCGCGCCCAAAGGTGACATTTGCCCTCCAACGCTTCCATTCCGATGAACGATCTCGGCCGGCTGTTCGCAGCGCATCAGCCGGCGGTCGAGGCAGCGGCCTTAGAGACATTGCGCTCGGGCTGGTGGCTCAACGGACCGAGGATAAGGTCTTTCGCCGACCGTTTCGCTGAGTATCTCGGCGTTTCAATCTGCATCCCGGTGGCCAACGGCACGGATGCGCTTGAACTGGCCCTGCGCGCGCTCTCGCATCAGTGCAGACCGGGCGCTGAGATCGTAACCGTCGCCAATGCCGGCGGTTATACGACTACGGCTTGTCGACAAGTCGGCTTGGTACCAGTGTACGCCGATATTGAGGTCAGCAGCCAACTGCTGGCCATCGAATCGGCTGTCGCCGGGTTGAGCGAGCACACCGCCGCGGTAGTGGCGACCCACCTCTACGGCAACACAGTAGACGTGCCAGCCTTGCGATCGGCGATGGATGCGGCCGGCTACAAACATGTGGCGATCATCGAAGACTGCGCGCAGTCGCATGGAGCAAGCATCGGCGCGACTATGGCGGGCGCGCTAGGCGATCTTGCGACCTTTAGCTTTTATCCGACCAAGAATCTCGGCGCGGTGGGGGATGGCGGCGCGGTCGCCACCAACGATCCGACACTCGCCGATACCATCAGGCGGCTACAGCAATATGGTTGGCGCGCGAAATACGAGATCAGTCACGCCGGCGGCCGCAATTCGCGTATGGATGAGATCCAGGCGGCGATTTTGGAGACCATGCTGCCGCATCTCGACGCACAAAACGCCGAACGTCAGCAAATCCTTGACCGCTACAGCCTTGTGGAGAATGAACAGGTGCGTTTCATCGCCCGCCGTGACGGTTCAATCGTCCATCTTGCCGTTGCGCTTTGTTCGGATCGCCAAGGCTTCCGCAAGTTCCTTACGGAACGCAACATCGCTTCGGACATCCATTATCCCATCCTTGATACCGACCAGGCGGGCTGGTCCGGCCTGCCGATGCGGGAGTCATCGTCTGGACTGAAAGCGTCACGCGACAGCGTCGCTCGTATCTTGTCACTGCCCTGTTTTCCTGGGATGACGGAGGGCGAGGTCGATCGCGTCTGTTCGGCGATCGTCGATTGGAAAGCCTGATGACCACCCATTCGCTCGTGATCCCGGTCTACCGCAATGCCGAGAATATCCCTAGCCTTGCCGCAGCTCTAGAAAGCCTCAACGCAAAACTCGGCGGCGATCTCGAAGTCGTCTTCGTCGTCGACGGGTCTCCGGACCGGTCCGGACAGCTCTTGATCGAGCTTGCGCCTAAAACCCCCTATACTTGCAAGGTGGTGTTCCACAGCCGCAATTTCGGCTCGTTCGCGGCAATCCGCACCGGGATGGAAAAGGCATCGGGAAAATACATCGCAGCGATGGCCGCCGACCTTCAGGAACCACCCGAACTCGTCCTCGAGTTCTTCCGGATTCTGGCCGCCGATCGTGCCGACATTGCGTTCGGCAAGCGCGAGGGCCGCAACGACCCGGCGCTGACGCGGTTCTTGTCGAATGCGTTCTGGAGCACCTACAGGGCTTTTGTGCTGCCTGATATGCCGAAAGGCGGCGTGGACGTCTTTGCCTGCAACCGGGCGGTTCTGGACGCCGTGTTGGCGATCGAAGAACCCAACAGTTCGCTGGTGGCGCAGCTGTTTTGGGTCGGCTTTCGCCGTGAATTCGTTGCCTATGCGCGCAAACCGCGCCTGCACGGCAAAAGCGCGTGGAATTTTTCGCGTCGATTTCGTTACATGATGGACAGCGTACTTTCCTTCTCTGATCTGCCCATCATGCTGGTTCTTTGGCTGGGAGCCATCGGCTGCGCGATAAGTTTGGTCATGGGTGTGGTAACGCTTATTGCGCGCATAACCGGCTATATCAGCCAGGCCGGCTATGCGACACAGATTGTGCTGACCTTGTTCCTCGGGTCCCTTATTCTGACTGTGCAGGGCATTCTCGGTCTCTACATCTGGCGCACGGCGGAAAACACCAAACGGCGGCCACTGCGCATCATCAGCCACATCGTTTCGGGAGGCAGGGGATCATGAGGGGTCGTGCGCTCTTCGGATGCGAGCAATTGTACCTCGTGATAATATCAAGTGAGCAGCCCTCCTTTTTTAGGACTCTTGAATGACCTTCTGTTCGATCTGCGGCAGTAGCGACTTCCAAGACAGGAGCGTTCTCTGGCCTGAACTCATCGCGGAATGGAGGCTTTCGCCGGAGGAGGTACGCTATGTGGATTTGCAGCAAGGTCGGACCTGTCTCGGATGCGGCGGGAACCTTCGTTCCATTGCCTTGGGCCGGGCACTGATTTCTGTATGGGGCGCCGGGCCGGTCCTCGCCGAATTCACTTGCAGCAATCGGGCGGCAGGGCTTTCGTTGCTTGATCTGAACGGGGCCGCCGGCCTCTCTGATACGCTCCGGGGGATGTCAGGATACCGGTCTGCCAGCTACCCGAAAGAGGACATGCAGGCGTTGAGCTTCCCGGAATCTAGCTTCGACGTGGTGGTTCATTCCGACACGCTGGAGCACGTGCCAGATCCGATGGCTGGCCTAAGAGAATGCCTGCGAGTTTTGAAACCGGGTGGCAGCCTCTGCTTTACCGTTCCCATTATCGTCGGACGCATGACCCAGAGACGTGACAACCTCCCGCCCAGTTATCACGGTGATCCAACGCAGACCGGCGAAGACTGGCGAGTTTATACCGAGTACGGCGCCGACGTCTGGTGCGGGGTGATCGAGGCAGGTTTCGAGGGAGTCAGTCTAATCGCGGTCGAGTACCCGGCTGCGATTGCTCTCACCGCTAAACGCTCATCCGGCGTTAGCCGCCGAGCGCCATAAGTTTCTCGCAACGTTGCGGCAACGTGCCAAGGATTCTTTTCAGGCCAGAGTGTGATATCCGGCGCTGGCAGATTGGTTGGGCTTGCCGTATGGTCAGTCCTTCCGGCCTCGCGAGCAGGTTGATGATATTTAGGATCCTCGGATAATGGTGGGCAGCGGCCGTCGATGGCCTACAGATACGGTAGCTACCCCATTCTCAATTTTGGTTCAGAGAACAGCACAGCGCACGTCATGGCCCACTGCGATCCAGTATAGAGGCGACATAGACGGGCTGCGTGCCGCCGCAGTGATCTTGGTCTTAGGCTTTCACGCCTTCCCGCATTTTGTTCCCGGTGGGTTCCTCGGCGTTGACGTGTTTTTCGTTATCTCCGGCTTTCTGATCACTTCGATCATTGTCAGCGACACATTCACGTACAAGAATTTCTACGCGAACCGGGTGCGTCGAATATTCCCAGCACTTGCCTTGGTGCTGGCATTTGCTTTTGCCATGGGGTGGACTTTACTAGATCCCGAAGAGATGACAAGACTTAGCAAGTCGATTGTCGCCTCGTCGCTCTTTATTCCGAATTTCCAGTTCTGGAGCGAGGCGGGATATTTTGATGCCGCAGCGGAGACAAAGCCGCTGCTCCATCTCTGGTCGTTAGGTGTCGAAGAGCAGTTCTATCTTGTGTGGCCGCTGTTTTTAGGGGTGCTGATCAGGTTCAAGCATCCCATTTTGGCAGCTCTTATCCTAGTCACGCTGGTGTCTTTCGCGTTCGGTTTTTTGTTGTCCCTCCGAGATCCTACCGCCGCATTCTATGCCCCTTGGGCAAGAGCCTGGGAGCTTTCGCTGGGCGGAGTTCTAGCGGCACTTAATCTTCGCTATGGCCACCTTGGCTACGACGTTGCGGGTTATAGAACCGACATTGTCGGGGTCACTGCGGTCCTCGCGATATCAGCGGCGGCATTGTGGTCCGGCTCAACGTCTCCACTTCCACACCTTGTTGCATCTGGTGGGGCAGCAGCGCTGATTTGGGCTGGACCGAGAGGGATCGTCGGCCGACTGCTTGGCGGCAAAGTCTTGGTCGCCGTTGGGCTGATTAGCTACCCGCTATATCTGTGGCACTTGCCGATCCTAGTCTTCGCAAGGTTGCACAATGGCGGCTCGATTCCGGTTGCGCAAACCCTCGCCTGCTTGGGAGGAAGTTTTTTCCTGGCAGCAGCCACGTACTGGTTGATCGAACGGCCGATCAGATTGGGGACCTGGAACAGATGGAGCGTTGTTCCCTTGGTAGGCGCCATTGTCCTCTTGGGGACAGTGAGCTTCGCGGGAGTCTCCACGCAGGGGTTTCCGCTGAGATTTCCGGAGGGAGTTCGCGAAGTTCTCGCCTACGGCCACTACGAATATGCAAAAGAAGGTCGAGCTCTGGATTGCTGGGTCAGGGCTGGAGACCCATTTGAAGCTTTCAATTCGAAGTGTTTTCTCAAATCTCCGACAGCCGGCCGGAAAAGAGTGATTGTATGGGGAGACTCCCATGCCGCGCGGCTCTACGCTGGGATGAGGCCGACGCTTGCGAGCGACCTCGACATCGCCCAATTCACTAAAGATAGCTGTCCACCTCTACTGAATTTCGCTGGACCATGTGGCGAAAGCAACCGCGCCGTCCTGGACGAAATCCGACACGGCCAGCCGGATACGGTCGTGCTGTTCGCGGCTTGGGGATTCTATGGCGACTGGAAAGAAGGTACACAACTCGAGGGCGACCTGGCAGCGACAATAGCAGGGATAAAGGCTGCTGGGCCCGCAAGGATCGTGGTCGTCGGTCCCGCGCCTCGGTGGTCGGATGCATTGCCCAAACTCGTATATTACGCCTGGCTGAACGGCGGAAAGGAATTACCCGACCGTCTCAACGGTGGATTTAGTCCGGATACCTTTGCCACGAACAACAGGATATCCGCCATCGCCAAAGCGGCTGACGCCGATTATGTTTCGCTCGTCGATTTGCTTTGCAAGGATGCTGGCTGTTTGACCCATGTCCCGGGAAATCTGAGCAAGCTCACGTCTTGGGATTACGGCCACCTCACCACTGATGGTGCGGCCCTGGTCACAAAATACATGGTTGAACGACAGCTATTACCCTGACTGCCACCCGAAACTTGGCCCGCTTCTCGGGACCTGATCCGAGCACCTCTCATGTCATGCTATGGCTGGCCACTCGATCGCTGGCAGTTCTGCGAGGAAGCCGTCGACGGTAGGAACCTCGCGATCGCCAGCCGCCACTTTGTCAAGTTCGCCATAGGCAAGTTATCATTTCGATCCCATAACCCAGTCAAAAGTTTCTCGGTTCGCGTCAATGACGGCTCGAACTCCTGCGGGTAATAAATGATTGATATCTCTGTATAAAATTGCGTTGTGGCGATACGGGCGGCACCAGGTGTCATCACACATAGCAGGTACAGGATCAATGATCCTTACGTATGGGAATTGGGCTGCAACTGCCTCCAGCAACTGCATTGCGCCGGTCCGTCGATCCTTTGACGCAGCTTGAGTAACCGAGCATAATTCGTCGACATCAAAACCATATCTCAATGCTCTAACGACACAATCCGGAGCGAAACGAGGCATCTCTGGGACAGGAGCAAACAGCGCGATCCTTTCGACCCCCAGGGAATGAAGTTTCTCTATAGTTTCCGTGAGCTTGCGCTGATAAAAATCGCGCTGCGCGGGAGCTGGCGCATCAGCGCCTAATTCAGCAAGGAACCTACCTTGTTCTCCGGGTCCAGGTTCGCCCGACCATTTCCCATACATTGTCCAGAGGGAGATCAAAATTGCACTCTTGGCATGAACATCGGTCTCCAATTGTGCGAGACCGCGCGACTTTAGGTCGACGCAGTTCGCTTCCGTAGTAGCCTGAAATCCGACTACTCGAATATCGAAAATCGATGGACAGTTAGGAAGCATTAGGCCGGCCATTGCGGGATTGTGATACGCGGCCTCAATAGCTCCGTAACTTACGCCCGCGTGAGAGTCCCCAAACACCAGGATTGGTCTTTTCCCATCGAGATAGGTTAAGCAAGCAGTTGTGCTTTCGATGACACCTAAATTGCAAGCCATTCCATTCGACGGGTAGGGTTCGATACTGGCAAGCAAGGGGGACAAATTCACCACAATCTTCGGAGCCAAATAGACGAATCCCAGGCCGGCGATACAGGCAATAATACAGGCAACTACCCCATTGATGGCTGGATACCAGCCAAGTCGGTATTTCCCCTTCTCTCGTCGCCATGTGAGAATCGGCCGCTCGATCCAGATGTGAGTGCAAATCGCGAGCGCAAAGGACAAGACGCCGACCGCAGCCATCCATTTCGGGCTCGGGTTTCCGAAGTTGTAAATGCGAGCCAATGCAAGAGCAGGCCAGTGCCATAAATACCAAGCGTATGAGACAACACCAATGCCAACCATTGGTGGCGTCGCAAGCCACCAGGTCCCGACACCGCGTCGCAACGCGACGCCTGCACCAATTACCATCGCGGTGCCGACGACGGGAAGCATCGCCCAATAAGACGGGAAAGGTGTTTGTGAGTTGAAACAGAAAACGGCATAGGCAATCAGCACGATACCGAGCACGCCGATCACTTCGATTGCAACCGCCGGCAACCTTTGAAGATACGACACCGCCCCCAAAATCGCGCCCCCGACAACAAATTCCCATGCGCGGAACGGCATCAGATAGAAGGCGTAGTTCTTGGTGATGCCCGTACCTGTATAATAGATGCAGCCCACGAGTGACGTGATCGCGACCACGACGCCGAAGCCGAGGATCGAGATTCTCAGTCGGTACGCCAACCAGAGTAGGAGAGGTGCGAAAAGATAGAATTGTTCTTCCACAGAAAGCGACCAAAGATGAAGAAGAATCTTCGACCCGGACTCCGTATCGAAATAACCTTGCTGGTCGAGAAATAATTGATTAGCAACCATTCCAGCAGAATAGATAACCTCCTGCCCGAATTCTTCAAATTCGCTTGGAAGTACAAGGACGTAGAGGGCTACAATTGTGCTGGTTAAGACAACAAGAAGGTATGGTGGCAGTATCCGCAGCGCCCGTCGCGACCAAAAATCAGAAAAAGAAAATGAGCCCTTCTTCAATCCGAACAAAATCTGATTTATGATGAGGAAACCTGAGATGACAAAAAATATATCTACGCCGACGTACCCGCCTGATACATATGGAACACCCAGGTGGTAAAATACGACACTTGTTACAGCAATGGCCCGAAGTCCATCCACAAAACGGAAATACGAGCTTCCATTAAGGTCATTTGAAATCAAGTCTAAACCTCATTGCCTCGCCGACAGCTGGGCGCGTTCTAGTCCTACGCTTAGGCATTTTCATTGAGTGTCAATGAGAAATTCCGCGCTGACGAGGTGCATGGATATCCAGTGACAATTTTCTTGGTGGGAAGAACCGGTATTCCAAGCGTATCGATGTCCATATTGCGCGCACCACACATCTACTCGCTGTGATACGGCCGGCTACCTCGTTGGCTCGCTTCATGAATTCGAACAGTCATACTCGCCTAGCTCGCTTAGATCGTTGGGTTCGGTTATCGAACGCCAATCCTCTTGAAGATCAAGATACCCCCACCGAAAGCGGCATCGGGTATTAGCGCTGGATCAGAAAATAATCCGCTCTGCCTAACGGCGTCGACAAAGCGTCGCCGAAACGCGGCACTCGCGGTGGGTAGGTTTGGAATGACGTCGGTGAAATCAGGTGTATAGGCGACGACTATATCTGCCTTCTGAATTTCTCGCTCATGCTCATCAAAATCTGCGCTCAATTGCGGAACGGTCCAGCGAGGAAGGGGAAGTCCCTTCTGGCGGTAATTGAATTCTAGTGTCAAGAAATTCGAGTAGTTTGAAGATGTCGAAAACAGGATAGTTTGATCGTCCACGTTATCGCCAATAATTTCGGTCATCTTATCGACCAATGCATGTCGGCTATTTGCTTGCGCTGTAGTGACGTATGCGTGTGACATCGTGAATTCCCACTCAAACTGCCATAGCGAAACCGCTAGAACCAACGCGCAGAATGCTGTCGAATAGATGCGCGGCAAGCTGCGCGCAATTACAGTCGCCGCTAGCGCGGTAGACACTAGCAGTGCAGCAGCGAACGGAAATCCGTGCGGGCCCTTAAAGGTGGGGATTGTGACTGCGACATAAGCGATGAGCACAAGCGCAACAACCAATAGTGCTCTTCGCAGTGCTGTTATGTCGGCTCCGATCCAAAGGACTATGAAGGCGAGAAGGGCGACAACCGGCGCACCGTAAACCCACCAGCCAATCGATATTTTCCCGTAGTATCCTGTCAGGTAAAAGTTGAGGGTTTCGGCAAGAGGAAGAGGATGAACCCAGATATCAGCCTGGCTTCCCAAAACTACGGCATATATATATGAAACAACGCCATCTAGGGAGAAGGCATAGTACGGCAAGCTTATCGTTATCGCCAAGCCGAACACGACTATGGCGGAATAAAGAATCGCTTTATATTCTCTGTTGAAGGCTGCGGGAAGAGATATAAGCAGCACCGCGATACCATAAAGCGCGAGCGTGAGCGGAAATATCGTCGGCTTTCCCCATAGCGACAAACCGCAAAAGATGCCGCCGATTATTTGCGCTCGACGGTTCGCCACCCAGTCCGTTCGCGTGACGATATAAACGGTGCCAATGGCGACAAGCAGTGCCGCAAGCATGTCAGGACGAAACCATATCAGCGTCATGCCGATATACGGGCCGCACCAAAGAGCCGAAAGAAGCAGTGTGGACTGCGCTATCGTTAGGTCTCGTGCAACTGTAAGAAATAAACGTGAGAAAAATAAAAGTATGACTGCGTTCGTTACCGCTCCTATCCAATCGTGAACGCCGAAAAGCGCAAGTCCAGCGAAGGCTGCGCCTGTCGAAATCGGAGCGTGAGGTGGGCCGGCGAGATAGGTATCGAAAAGGCCGGTGAAGCCTTGAGTATCGAAGATCGAAAGATAGTACCCACCCTGGTTGAGGTAGGAGACGTCATCGAAGGTCGGTGGGAGAGCCAACCTGCCATGCTGCAACGACTGCCGAATCATCAGCGCGCTGAAGAACGCCGTCACTATCGCACCCTGTAGCCATAACGATCCCGAACTTCTCTGGACGCTCCTGTCAGTCATTGTCTATTCCCTCATGAATCTTGGCGGCCAGCACTTGCGCAGCAGCGGAGCGCAAGATCATATATTGTAGTGGAATCGCGGTAATGATTACGACAGCCATAGCAAGAAACGCTGGCAGAGCGAACATATTTACCAGTATATTCAGTGCTGTAAGGCCGTAGAAATATTGAAGGAGGTATGAGGCAATCACGGCTGCCGCCATTCGCTTGCTGTGCCCCGATCTAAAAACAAGAAAAGTGTTTAAAAGGTACGCGATGATAAGACCAACGGAATAAGACAGCGTGTAAGAGAGTGATGAAGGGTAGGCCTGATTGAGTATTAGAAATAAGGTGTAGGTAAGTCCGGTATTTAGCGCGCCAGACCCAAGAAATCTGATTATCTCCCATACCTTTTGTTGGGACATCTTTCGATCAATCGGCATTTGAACCGGAACAACGCTTCTGAAATTCCTCGTATGTTCGGATATAATCCGTCGGATCATAGAAGTGAGAAGAAAAAACCAATAAGACCGATTCTTTAGAGTATTTATACTGAGTCCCCCAAATCATCTCAGGCATGTAGATGCCCATTCCAGGGCTGTCCAGAATTAATTCTCGGCGGAATTTGCCATCATCAAGCAGTACTCCTACAGACCCCTTCAGGCAGATCAGGAATTGCTTGCATTTTTTATGGGCGTGTTCGCCCCTGACTTCGCGAGAGGGGACGTCGAACACCACGAAATATCGTTGAGGTATAAAAGGAATGTCACGCTCGAACTCGCCGGCGGTAAGGCTGCCGCGCATGTCGGCCACCACTTTAAGATCATGCAAGGTGGCGCCGCCAACCCCCAAGTCCTGCACACCGCTCGCAATGGCACCCTGAGTCGGAGACAACGAGACGGGCTTGGACATTTGTCCGCCGCCTATCTGGACGTAGCCTTTTATTCGAGCTGGGTTGCCGGCTACGATCGCGTTCGGAGGTACACTTCGCGTGACGACTGCCCCGGCGCCGATCATCGCGCCAGGTCCGATCTCGATGCCGGGCAGAATGGTGGCATTGGCGCCTATGGAGGCGCCTTTCCTAACCATCGTCCTGTGAAAGGCTGTAGGATAGACCTTGCTGCGCGGAAACCGATCATTGGTAAACGTTGCGTTGGGACCGACGAACACGTTGTCTTCCAGTGAGACGCCATCCCACAGCTGAACGCCGCACTTGACGGTGACATTATCGCCCACAACAACATCGTTCTCAATGAAAACTCCGTCGCAGATATTGCATCCTTCGCCAATCTTCGCGTCAGGCAGGATATGGGCAAACGCCCAAATGCGCGTCCCTTTGCCAATCGTCGCACTTTCGCAGAGTGCTTTTTCATGCACGAAAACGTTGTCCATCTCGATCATTCGGCAGATCCCCTAATCACGTTCTGAGGATTGGAAAGCACGCGGGGCCGGAAGCTCTTTCGGCTGCCAGCCTAATTCCTGTTACCAGTTCGTGCCAGGCACGCGCAAACCAGCGGTATCGAATCCGGCCTTGCGCGCAACAAAAGGCAACAAGCGCTCGATCGCATGGAGGACGGTGCCGTCATAGGGAACGGGCTCCGATGGGTAGTCATTCCAATCGAGATCCAGTTCGAGTAGCGGAAACAACACCTTTGGTCGGCACCAGAACATGGTCCCCAGCGGAAAATCGAAAAAGTCCGCCAGCGGCGTGGTGATGCCCATCCGTCTTGCCAAATCTTCAGCGATTTCTCTGTTGTCGTTCCAACCGACGAGGTGTGGATCCTCCGCCATCAAAAGACCTATCACCGGGTTCGATGCGAAGACTGCTGCAGCCAGGTCGAGCATCGCATGTTCGCCGCCAACCAAGTTCTCCCAAAGGAAGTGACGCCATGCCTCACCCATAGCCGCGTCCGTGCCCACGCTCTTCTTGGCGTGGACGTGGCCGATTAGATTGTAGCTGCCATCAAGCAATCGCGGTAAGAATTCAGTAAGAAGCGGTCCGACATCGCGCCCCCTGTTGGGGACGATTTTGATTTCAACCGAACCGTGGTGGTCGCCAAACGCGGCTCGAAGATGTCGGGCTTTGGCATCGGTGTCCGTGGACAAAAACAGATCGCAGCGAGTGCGGTTACGCTTGAGCCGGAAAGCCAGGTCGTCAGCCAGATCTTCATAGTAAAAATGGGCATGAAGGGCCACACGCTGCATACCTTCCAAGGGCTGGTAAACACCGTTGGTAGGTTTGAAAACGTCCCGGGACCAAGAGCCGACGGGCCGCCCGGCGCGGAGCCAGTGAGCCAAGGGATGGGCTTGTCCCGGGCCGCACTCTTCTGGATTCGCTTGTGCATAGCTTTGCAGATTGAAGCCCGGACAAGGACGACGGAACTGTGGATTGGCTGTTGAATCGGTCGAAAGGCCCATGATGCTC
The DNA here is from genome assembly GCF_006440535.1 of Mesorhizobium sp. B2-5-13. Taxonomy (NCBI): domain Bacteria; kingdom Pseudomonadati; phylum Pseudomonadota; class Alphaproteobacteria; order Hyphomicrobiales; family Phyllobacteriaceae; genus Mesorhizobium; species Mesorhizobium sp. B2-5-13. The sequence goes on from NZ_VFUI01000029.1 coordinate 27,698, forward strand.
CATTGCTGGAGTGTGCGCCGCGCAGCTTCCAACTCGTCGACGGGCGCCATACCTGGAGGAAGAACCATATCGAGATCAACAGCAGTAGCCTCCATCAGGGTGGCAAGATCCTCGTCATGGAGCGCTGCCGCAGCTGTTTTGCCCCATTCATCGACTTTTTGAACATACGTGTTCATGTTGTAAGCCAAATGTCCTACCCGCGCCACTTCGGCTCCCAAGGCCTTTGCCTTGTCGCGGTCGTCTGCCAGCCCGCACAGGATGACGGCAGCAGCATGAACGTCGAGATGAGGCGCGATGAGAGGGCGTGTCGCAACGTCGGCGCCTAGGATTTCCGCTGTTCCACAGGCGTCCTGGAAGCACACGGTCGGTATCCCACGCACAATCGTATCGATCGCCACATTTGGCTGCGGATCGAGGCGGGAACTGAGAAAGAAGGCGTTCGCAACGGCATATGCTGGCTCCAAATCGGATACCGCATCAAGCATGACCAAGCTATCTCCTAGATCCGACTTGGCTATCTGATAGGCGAGATACGCGGAATAGCCACTGTCATGTTCCGGATCGTACCCATGACCGATCCAGACAAATCGAAAGCGAACATTCGGTCGCAGTCGTTTCGCTGTGGCCGCTGCACTTACAAAAAGATCAACGCCCTTTCGAATATGCACCGAGCCGGCGCCAAGCACTAGAAAGGAGTTCTCCTCACCTTCGGGCTGCAAACGAAGCAGGAACTCGTCTCTTTTTTTGTCAGTCGGCTCATGAGCTAAGGATGTCGGGGGCGTATCGCTGCGCCCCTGAGCCATGACATGAATTCCGGGGCGCTTTTCGAGGCCAGGAAAGGCATCATACGAAGACTGCGCAACGATCTGGGCTGGAAATACGATATGCTTTGCCCAGTCATAAACGTTACGCATCTTGGCTACAGGACGCGTATAGGCAGCAAATTCGTGCACCAGGGCAACGCTCGGCACCCCAAAGGACGCCAAGGCAGGCACCATGATCTGCGTCTCTATACTGTTGGCGATGGCATAAAGTGGCTTGAATTCCTCTACGATTCGCTTGGCTAGGCGGGTTGCATCCGCAGCGTGCCAGTCCTCCCATGTCAAAGGACCAACGGAGGAGGCAGCAACAGCGATGAAGTCGTTTTCCAGTTCTCCACCGCGCATCATCAGGGAGACCACCGTTGCCTTTTTCGCCAGCTCCCGGGCAAGGTTCCAGCCCAACATCGGCGCGCCCGTTCTCGAAGCCTCATGAGAAATCAAAAGCACAACCGGTTTTTCGGATTGCGGCAAGGGCGGAAACTCTAACCTGTCAACGACGGACACTCCTCGCCGACCTTCGCGCCGGCCATGGCGGTCGAAATGCAGTAAAGGCGAAAACCCAGCGCTCGCTATTTCTGGGTACCGTTCTCGATAATAAGCCGCATCAAACAAAGGCGATGCGCGCCAGCCCAACGGCTCCCCGACCAGTGCATAGTGCAATACAGGGTCCATGCCGGCAGGCAAACGGTGGGCGTAAAATTCAGCATCTAAAGTCGGCGACAGTCGCAAGTCCGCAGCGACCTGGTCGGCCTCGTGTCTATTCGCGGGCAGCGGTCCCACCAGAGCAGAGAGTTCTAGCCAGACGTATGCAGGCGGCTTGAAAATTCCTGCCGCCTCGTAGAAGGGACGCAAGAAATCGCCGTTGAATCGCGCATTCGGCTCCAGCCCAATCCGCCAGCCAATTTCCGCATAGTGTCCCACTGGATCCCGCAGTTCCGGCCGGCCAAGGGAGGAACGATAATAGTCGGCATCCACGAACCCTGTCATTTCCAGCATAGCGACGAATTCCTGGCGAATTTCATCAGCTATTACGCTATCACGACTCTTCATTGTGTGCGTCCCGGTCCAAGAACTCGATTACGGACAAAGGCGCGGAGTGGGCGAGGAAAAAGCCGCGACGCGCTGAGTACCCCAAAGCGTTTCAGGATGGCCTCGAGGCGGCGCCGCAGGCCAAAGTAGCGTTGCTCCCATTCGGCAGCTTTGCGCTCCAATTCAGCATTCCGCTGTCGTAGTTCGTTGGCCTCCGTAGCTTGTCTGAGGCGCGATTCAGAGAGGATATTTGCGTGTCGAAAAGACGTTCTCAACACGTCTCGCTGCACGCCTGCCACGGCCAGTTCCGAGCGCACTTGTGTCAACTCGGCCCGTAGCCGCTCGAGTTCAGCCAAAGGTGCGGAGGCTGATTGAATTTCGATTGCCGCCCCATCAAAGGACCCGGTGGGATGCTGCTGGTCCTTAGCAGTTTCGGCAACGCTCCGCGGCTCCTTAATGTCCGCACGGCTCGCCGACTGAGCCAAACCAAAAGCGGCTTCCGTTTTTTCGACTTCTGCTTTGATGGTTTCCCTCGCCGTTTGGATACCGGAAACTAGCAATTCCGACTGCTCCATATGGCCGCGAAGCTCCGCGTGAGCGCCACTTCCTGCTTGCGCCAAGTCAGCACGGCTGTCCGGCGGAGCCAAGGCCAAGGCAGCTTCCGCTTTTTCGGCCCGTTCGATTTGTGCTTTGATGGTTTCACTAGCCGTTTCAATCTCGCGGCGGAGACCGGAAACCAGCAATTCCGTCTGCTCCATGTGGCTGCGTAGCTCCGCGTGAGCGGCCGCGCCACTCTCTGCTTGCGACAGAATTTCGCCGATCTCGCTTGTTTCGATGAACAACGAATTAGGAACACTGGGAAGGTCCGATTCGGACGCAATCGCAATATTGTAAGGCGGCCGAGGCAAGCCGTGACTGACCTCGTAGTGCTTCACTCCTCGTCGCTCGAACGTTAGCGTTCTCGATATTCCAGCCTCGTCATCTGCGATGAGCGTTGAACCGAGCAGCGGTCTCTGCAGGAGTATCAAGACATTGCGGAATGCCCCCTTCAGCAGGGCTTCGAACTCGACACGCGAGAGTTCGTGCACATGATAGGGATTGGCAGGGCTTCCGAGCGGAGAATAGACATCTCGTTCAGGAGACGAAAGGATGAGAAAACCGTCTGGTCGCAAAACGCGCTGAACCTCTGCGATAAACAGATCATGTTCAAGAAAATGCTCGAGCGTTTCGAACGATACGACCACGTCGACACTTGCATCTCCCAACGGCAACTTGCGAGCGTCTCCTTGCTGATAGCGAAGGTTGGGCGCGACATACCCCCCCTGGGCGTGCTCTACTGCCTCGTCGGACAACTCGATGCCAACAACCGATCGCGCGACTTGAGCCAAGAGAGCGGAGCCGTAGCCCTCGCCTGATGCGACATCGACAACATCCAGGTCGCGGCAAAGAGCCCGGGCAAGAAAATAGCGATGAAGGTGCTCAATCTCCACCTGACCCGCCGTAGCGGTTGTCAACCGTTCGCCAGTCCACTCTAGTGCTTGCCGCGGCAGGACCCGTTCAAATATTTCTCCCATTTGATCTCCTCTCACTGATCTAGGGTGCCGCGCCACTTACCGCTGACTTGTCACGATGCGTCGCGCTACCACCAAGATCCGCAAGTGTCTGGCTCAAGCCTTCAGAAAAGGAGAGGATTGGTCGCCACCCCAACACTTCCCGAATAAGGGAGATATCGAGCACGCTCACTGGAACATCAAATTTCCGACCGCGCTCATAGCGAACATCCAATTTATGGGGGAGCTTTGATTCTAGTTCGGTAATGACCCCGTTCAGGCTGACGCCTTCGCCGCTCCCGATGTTGAATACATGATGGCTGTCGAGCGGTGCTGCGCGCGCCAGCGCAACCAAGCCTGCTGCTGCATCGGAGATGTGAATGAAATCGCGTACGACTTCGCCATCCCCCCAGACGACTATTGGTTGGTGCGACAATGCGTGGTGTAGGAACGTGGTTACCGCACCTAGGCCTTTTGCAAAATTCTGCCCTGCTCCAAAAGGATTGGCCAGACGTGCCACACGACAGTCGAGACCATACAGGGCTCGATAGGTCCCTAGATAAAGTTCAATCGCAGCTTTACCTGCGCCGTAGACGGTAATCGGGTTTAAACGGTGATCTTCATGCACCGGAACGCGCAGCAGTTTGCCATAAACCGTGCCTCCGGACGAAGCGAAGATCAGCCTTGGCGCCTGCGCCCCTTTTTTTCGAAGCGCCTCTAGCAAACCCAGCGTTGACGCCACATTGGTCGACAGATCAAGGGTGGGATCGTTGTTGGCGCTGGCAGGAACGGATGACCATGCATAATGGTGAATGACCGTGACCCCGTCGATGAGGCTATCCCATTGCGCGTTGGCAAGATCGAAACTCCGCCAAGCGATTCGCTCGTCAAGCACAGGCGTAAATGTCGGCTTCGAAAGAGAGCGCCCAGCTAGGACAACTTCATGCCCGCTTCGCACCAGGAGTGCAGCAACATGTCGGCCAATGAAGCCGCTTCCTCCGAGAATCAGGTGGCGTTCCACGACGCTGGGCTTTTCTACCTGAGATGACATGCGGATATGCACTGCCGCTCCGAATACGGTTGACTGCAATTGCGGGAAACAGCATAGAACCGCAATTCTTGACGGGCAGGAGTACAAGTCGCCCTGCCCAAGTAGGGCCGTACCCTGACTTCGCCGGCGCGTCAAAGCATATTGGTGACGGATGGATATTATCAGAGCCGTCGCATATTCTGCTCAGGAAGCTATCAGCGAAGCGGCGCAGCCGCAGGACCAGTCAGGAGCGGAGCGCGAATCCGTCGCAATCTTGCGCAGGTCCGCCTCGGTGGCGCCGGCCTTCACATAGCGGCGGAAATTGGCGAGCGTGACGCCCTTCATGGTGGCGCCACCGGTGAGCATTCCGTCCCCGACCCGAACAAGCCCGAGGCCGTCATTGCCTATGAAGAGCAGGTCGCTCGGGACATTCTGGAAAGTGGCGTCTTGAAGATCGACGGCTTTTCCCATGGCTTCTGGCGCGTTCCGGCCGGCTGGACGTATCAGGATGCCTTTCGAGCTTCAGTCCGCTCAAACCACCCCTACAAACCCGATATGAGCGCCGGCCGCTCTTTGAAGTAGAAGCTCGTTACAGGGCGGAGCCGGTTGTTGTCGAGTCACGGCTTGCTGTCGCAAAAAGACCGTAGAGGCCTGTTTCCGGCGCGCTATTTGTCAAACCGGAACAGCAGCCACTCGCCGGCCTTTAGGTCCGCTTTGGCCCCAGTCGGGTCCCATTGCGGCGGGCGACTGCTGTTTACCAGATACCATCGTATCCCGGCTCGTTCCAATAGTGACCCGGCCTTGTCGTAGCTGCTTGCCTCCTCCACGGACTTGAGGAGAAGCTCCCGCTGCTGAACTGTTTTCGCCAAGCTGTCCGATCTTAGCGAGTATACTTTCACTCGACTTACGAAGGCGGGCATGCCTGTCAGAGCGGTGACCACGGTCGCTTGATCCGCGAGCGTGACTTCCGGGTCAGGCCTGTCGAAGGTAAGAACATCACGGGGGCCCGCGTGAATACGAAGGTGCTCGGCGAGAGAAAAAAGCGCGGGGTCGACCCGGGTATTGAAGAAGTTCGCCGCCCATGCAAATCGGGGCGTCGACATTTGCCGGCCAAAGAGCAGGGGAACGGCAATAGCAACGACCCCTGCCAAGCAGAAAACTAGATTTGCAAAGGTCCTGTTCGGGGGCGGGAATAACCGTCTGCAAAGCTCGACGACAGGGAGCACGGCCCACGGTACGATTATCGCATAGACGAGCACAAAGCCACGATGTTTGAATTCGGTGATGTCACCAGTCCAGGGCGGAGGTGCCAGAACTGTGACTGCGACAAACGACAGCACGAACAGGCCTGGAATGAAATCCGTCAGCTTTCCCTCATGACCGAAGAGCTTCTGCGCGAGATACGCGGCATAGAAGAGCAATGGAGCGCCAAAAGCACTGAGTAGCAGCACAGCGACGCCAAAGATGGCGGCAAGGACGACACTGTGGGCCTTCAGCAGCGTGTAAACGGTGTCCGTCCGCACCATCGCGTCCTGATGCTGGATGACGTCGAGATATGGAAGCAGATCCAAGCGATAGCCAAGCGCTTCCCGTAGCGGGGCAACGAGGACGAAGGTCACGAGAAGGGTAAGCACAAGGGCGATAGTTGCGAGCTTGACTAGTTGCGTCTGCAACGAAGCGCCGCCCAATCGAGCGAACGTGACCGCCGCCCACACAGGTGCGAAGAGCATCGTGCAATGGACGCGCAAGAGAACCGAACAAAGCCCTAGGACCGCACTGCCGACGAGCAGGAGTTTTCGCGGCCGCGATGTCCACAGCAGTAGTAGGACTGTGGCAGCGGACACGATTCCGATCCCGTACCCCGATCCTGGTGCGGTTACCAGGAGCCAGTGAAAGCCGAAGAAACCATTCCCGAGCCAGTAGAATGACGGATCAGGAACAGCGGTAACAGCCGCGACGCTCGCTATGGCAAGCGTTCCGCCGCGCAGTGCCGTTGCGACCGCAGCGACACCAAGCGTCAGCATGAGGAAGGACATCCCCAGCCAGGTTGAGACAGCCACCTGCAGTGGCGTGGCGTTCGAAAGGCTGGCGAACGTCGCAGGCAGGACATAACTGGCGAGATGATAGAATCCGGGGGCGACATCAACCATTGAGGCGAGCCCGCGCCCGAATGCGGCATAGGGCCCGAACCTGGCGATCTCTCCGGCGTGAATGAAATAGTCTGTCCAGGCCGGAAAACGGCCTGTCACCACTAGGACGTCGGCTGCTCGACTCGTTGGCAGCGCCCATGCGTAAGAACTGGCGCAACATAGCAGGAAGAGGCCCAGTTCCTCTAGACGGGTCACGCGGAGGCCCGTGCGTGCAAGGCCGGGAAGGACACACACGGTAATGGCGAGGCTCCAAGCGGTCATGGCGCTCCAGGCGGTGAAGCCTGCCCAAGTGATTATCGGCAGGAGCGCCAGGCTGGTGGCTGCGATCCCGATGACAGTCTCAAGCATAAGGGCGGCCGGAAAATCCTTTGCGCGAAGGAAACCAAGCGCCAAGGAACCTGACCAGATCGTAGAGATGCACCACCACCACAAAGTGAGCCATTCGGGGATTCCGCGGACCGCGCTCGGATCGAGTGCGCCGATCATCGCGGCCATCGCCAATCCGGAAACGACTCGCGTGACAAGCGTTGCCGGCTCCTGATCTGATTTTGCTGCGTGCATTGGTTGTTCTATCGATCGTCGGTGTGATAACGCGCTCCTTGTCACGCCGACGGCTGTCGGACAAGGCCATAAAATGCGAAGGCGCTGCGCGGCTTCGCAGAGCCTTCATTGCGACAACGGGAAGGAAGGGAGATCAACATGAAAACCTTGCCGAAGGTGCTCGGCCCAACTGAACTCTCCAACAGTTTTCTCGGCAATCTCGTTCAGGTTTGCGTGTTCACGCGCGATTATCGCCGCACGCTCGAGGGCTTCATCAATCTGGGCGTCGGTCCCTGGACGATCCGCACCGTCGATTCGTCGAAGAACATCGAGGTGATCTATCGCGACCTACCGGCCGACTTCTCGGTGAAGCTATGCCTTGCGAACAGCCAGAACATGAATTGGGAGATCATCGAGCCGTTGCGGGGCCGGTCGATCTACGCCGATTCCTGGAACGGCATGGTGATGGCCTCCAGCACCTTGCCTTCAGTCGCAACTCATCGGCTACGCCGAGCGCGTCCGCCAGTTCGAAGAGCGCGGCTACCGGTCACTGCAGCACGGCGACATCTTCGGCGGCATCGAGTTCCATTATTTTGCCGCTGAGGACGATTTACGCACCACGATAGAGATCTACCGGGTGCCCTCAGGTTTCGTCTTTCCTGCGCCTGAAGAATGGTATCCGGGGCCGCCGCCGGCGGCATCATAGGCGCGGGAATGCCACGGCGCAGGGTGGTGCCGGCTTCGCCTTGCCGCTTGCTAGTCTGTGTAGGCCTCGGTGATTCCCATCTCCGTCAGGCTGCGGCGGCCTTGATGTTCTGGTTTAGGCTAAAGAAATTCGTTGGATCGTATTTCCGCTTCACCTTGGCGAGCCGATCATAGTTTTGGCCGAACGACCTCCTGATCACATCGTCGCCTGCCTCGCTCTGAAAGTTCAGGAAGTGATTGCCACTCGAGTATGGCTCCAGAGCTTCGTACATCGCCCTCGCCCAAGCGATATGTGTGGCGCTTTCGGCCGGATCGGACCATTGCGCAGTGATGCCGATGTTGTATTCGGCCTGGCGCTGGGCGAAGGCGGACTCAGCAGCGCCCACCCGACCGGGCGCACCGCCATAGAATTCGATCACCACCGCCGAGAGGGCTGATTGCATGCGGTTGCCGTGCTCCACCAAAAGATCAATGACATCATCGGTCAGCTTGGGCACGAAACTCGCCTTCCAGTAATTGTGAGAACCGTCCGGGAAAGCCATGTTGAGAAGGCCCTGCATCGCAGGGAAAGGCATCGGCTGGATTGCGTCGAGGGCTGGTGGCCCATAGGCGCGCAGCGGCGCCAGTACGCGTTCTCCCTCGGCCATGTCGCCGCTCCAGCAGCCAACCATGGCCACGGCCGGCATCCCATCCGGCGTCGTCACCATGGCAGCATAGGCGGTTAGTTCCTCAGGTGCCGTTGCCATGAAGTCGCGGTAGAAACGCAGCATCTCGCCGGCCCGCTCACGGGGATGCGCGATCAGTCCACCGAGGACCATGGAAATCGGCTGAGCCCGAAAGCGGAAGCATGTCACGATGCCGAAGTTGCCGCCGCCCCCGCGAAGCGCCCAGTACAGATCTGGGTTCTCTTCTGCACTGGCCGAAACGAGATCGCCCGCTGCCGTGACAACCTCGAACGAAATCACGTTGTCGCAGCTTAAACCGTGCTTTCGAACCAGCCAGCCGACGCCGCCACCGAGCGTTAGCCCGGCGACGCCTGTCTTCGAAACGACGCCTGTAGGCACGGCTAGCCCGTGCAAATGGGTCTCCCGATCAAGATCGCCGAGCATCGCGCCGCCCTGCACCTGGACCGTTCGCGCTCGCACATCCACAAGCACCCCTCGCATGGCCGACAGGTCGATGACGATACCGTCGTCGCAGAGCGCCCGTCCTGCAACGTTGTGGCCACCACCGCGCACCGCGACGAGAAGGTCGTTCTCGCGGGCAAATTTCACCGATTGGATCACGTCAGCCACACCGAGGCAGCGCACGATCAGCCCCGGACGGCGGTCGATCGCCGCATTCCAGATTTGGCGCGCCGTGTCGTAGTCAGGATGCGCTGGCTGGATAATCTTTCCGGCGAGACCGGCAGCAAACTCTTCGACTATCGCAGAAGCAATCGGCGCTCCGTTGCGGTTGCACAGCCTTGTCGCCATCGCAAATCTCCATTGTTGTGTTTTGGGTCGCTCCAAATTCCGAGTGTGTGGCCGTCGGAGTCAAGCTTCGTCAGTTCATTGACATGGCGTGCACCACCGGAAATGTGGGCAGCAGTTGTGGAAAGACCGACACTGCCGCACCGTAGAGCAGCAAAGCGGTACCCGACAGCTTTGCTATTCTCTCTCCTCCCGGGAAGGTCTTTTCCGCAAAGATCAGCAGGGTGACCATGGCCATGGCCGCAACATTCATGATCCCGAGAGGAAAAAGAGCAAGAAACAAAAGCCAGCAGCAGCCCAGGCAAAAGAGCCCATGCTTCCAGCCCATGCGCACCGCGCCGGATTGTCCATCGCGCCATGAGGTGAGGATGAAACTCATTGGAGTACGGCATTTGGTCAGGCAGAGATCCTTAAGCGGCGAGAGTTGATAGGCGCCAGCAATGATCAGCAGCACGCCGCCGATGCGGGCGGCCGTCGCCGCGGACATTCCCGCCTGCGCGGCAATCATCTCCGCACCCGCCGCACCGGCAAAGACGAACATGCCCGCCGCACCCCAGACCAGCATGTAGCCCCCCACGAACACCCAGGTTGAGACAAAGGTCTCACCGCGCCCCTGCCGACCGGCCTGGACCTGGTGAAACGTCAAGATCATAGGAGCCGCCGTCGGGAACATCATGGCGATCATCATGATGATCCAGACTGCAAGGAACAGCGGCGCATTCATGCCCATGGTGGGCGTGTTCATTTCCATCGGCATGTCCATGCCGCTCTGCTGCCAGATGAGCATGAGCCAAGCCGCCGCCGCGAAGGTGATCAACAGCGCGACAATGACGTTTCGCTGCAGCGTCAGCGATGGAGTCCCCGCATTGGCCATGGGCGAGCCCCGTTCCGAAGCGCGGCCTATTGTTGGCCAGACCAATTGATCGGAGCGTAATGCCCGTTTCGGCGGGAATTGTCCCAGCGCATGCCGTGGTCGCTGAACGTGCTGCCCTGCACGCCCATCGCCATACCGAGCCAGTCGGGGTTGACGGGATGGCCGGTTGCGGCCCACATCTCGCCGTCCTCGCGCATTGTCGGCAGCGGTTCGACCGCTATCTGCATGACACCCGGAATCTCCACCGACCGCTTCTTGCCGTCGATCTGATACTTGATCGGCACCTTCCTGGCTCCCAGGTTCGTGCCGATCAGGGGCGCGAGTATAGCCATTGGGCCACCGGCGGCGCCGGTGAAGATCGCCCCCAGCGCCTCCATCTGCCCTTCATCGGCCCGTTCGTCGATATAGGCGGCAGCCGTCCAACTGCCGTCCGCCATCGGACCCGGCGTGTGAGCAATCATTGCAACGTTGAGGCCATCCAATCGAGCGTCACCGTAGTTGCCCGTCTCGATATGGAAGGCCATGGCGACCTCGCAAACGCCTCGCGTCGGCCTTGATGTCAGCTGCGCGTTGGGCGACATCAGACAGGGACATACGACGTCGCAGCTACAATTCTCGAAATAGTTTCCGGACAATTGCCAACCGGTTGCCATCGGCTCCTCCCCATCGTGAGGCGCGTCGGCGTATCGCCGCTTTCTTGGCAGGTGGCGCCGCTTCACCTCAATTGGCGGGCGGCAAACAAGCCAACACGGCGAACGATCGGCGCGCTAGACCAGTCAATTCAGGCTACATCGTTGCCTGGAACTGTCAAGCCGCAACCGCCGCCAGCACCCCCGGCGCGGGTGCTTGATCAAGTTTGTCCCATTGCGTGTCCTGCTATCTCAATCTCTTTTATAAGCAAGCGCAATTCGGTTGGGGGTGCCAGAAGGAAAGTTCGAATAGCTTCCAGGAAGCCCAGCCAAGCGCAGACTTCATTGAGACTGAAGCACGCACCGAATCGACCCTGCACCAACCAAGAAGTGTCCCGCTCGGCCGTGCCTCGGCGATCTCGCCAGCCACTTAGATGTCAAAGCGCGACCAGAACATGTTGGCAATGGGGGTGGCCGGACAAAACCCTCCTTCGGGTGCCCTTATTGCCTGCACGAGAGCAACCTTATTTGCAGACACCCGTCAGCATGTTGTCAGAACAGGCTTGCTGTTTGCCATCTCCATATCTTGTTGTGGTGCTTCAAGTTTCGACGCCGGCACTTGATCCCTCCGACATCTCAAATGTGTGCTATTTTTGCTACATTTTTTGGCCGTCTGCCCAAAATCTATCGTTTAGTCACAGCTTAATAATGAAACGTCCACGTTAATTTGTAAGATAGCGAACAAAGCCAGGCGCTCCGAGCCCGGCTGGGGCGCTCTTGAAAGGGCGGGGAAACGTGGGTGGGAAAATGAAGACGACAGGTCTGTCGACCAAGGTCATGGGCGTTGGCCTCTTGATGACGGCTACCATGCTGAGCTGCTGGGGCGCGCATGCATTGACGCTCAAGGAGGCCATGGCGGTTGCGGTGGAATCCAACCCGGAAATCGGCCAGGCCATCGAAAACCGTGAGGCGATCGAGTTCGAGCTGCGGCAGGCGAAAGGGCTTTATCTCCCAAGCGTCGACCTGCAGGCATCTACTGGTGCTCGCCGCTTGGACAACTCCTCCCGCCGCGCGCTCTCCATCGAGCACGATGCGCTTTATCCCGCGGAGACCGATCTGACGGTTTCACAAACGCTTTATGACAGCGGCGCAAGACGAGCCGAACTCAACCGTCAGGCCTCGCGAGTCGATGGCGCCTCGTTCCGCGTGCTGGAGCGATCCGAGTTCATCGGGCTGTCGGTTGTCCAGGATTACCTGGAATACATGCTTCAGGGCTCGATCGTGGTAGAGGCAAAGAAGAATCTGGGCTTTCATCAAGCGATTCTCCATGACATCCGGGAAGGCATAGCAGGCGGCGGGTTGAACGAAGCCGACCGGCAACAGGCCGAGGAGCGCTTGTTTGCGGCCAAGGCCCGCATGCAGGAAGCCTCCGAGGAACTCGAGGCCTCGAGGATACGCTTCTTCAAGACAGTCGGGAAACCGCTGACCAATGCTTCGCGGCCTGGCGATGTTTCCTCCGCGCTGCCAAGGTCCCTCGACGACGCACTGGGCATTGCGCGGGAGAACAATCCGCGCGTCCACATGGCCAATAGCGATATTGCGGCCGCAGCCTCGCAGGTTGACGCCGCTCGGGCGAAATACGGCCCTTCGATCGTCGCCGAAGGCACCGCCCGGGCCGGATATGACATTGACGGCGACAATGGAGATACCTCCGATTTGCAGGCACGATTGGTGCTGCGTTGGAACCTGTACCGCGGCGGCATCGACAAAGCGAATGAGCAGGAGCAAATCCGCCGCGCCAGCGAGCAGCGGCTTGGGCTGCATCAGGTTCTGCGGGAGATCGAAGAGGCCGTTCGCACGTCCTGGGATCGCCGCTTCCGGCAAGCCGATTTGGCAAAGACCCTGAAGCTGCAAGCCGCTTCCAGCGAGAAGCTGGTTGCCTCTTATCGCGAGCAGTTCAAAGTCGGACAGCGCTCGCTGCTCGATGTGCTGGATGCGCAGAATACACGGTTCAACACAGCAACGTTGGCGGACACCGCGTCCTACGCATCCCTCTTTGCCCAATACCGGCTTCTGGCAGCGACCGGGCAGTTGCTGAAAACGATGGACATCCATCCGCCAAAGCAGGCCACGGCCTACGCCAAAGACGAATTTGCTGTTCCGGCGAACGCGGACACCGAAACCTATGCACGGACCCCGTCCGAACAGACGAACAATATACCTTTCGACATCCTTGCCCCGGTCAGGAAGAAGTGAGTTGGTGTAAGGGAAGTTGAGGGTCCTGGCGGGCAGGTCGTGAATCAGCAGCCACATATTCTGTCGCCCAAGGAGGCATTCAAGGCCTGCTTTTCGGCGGTTGCCGCCTATCTCGGCAGGCCGAGCGCGGAAACCGTGCTGTTTGCCGGGGTACCGATTTCGGACACGCGCATCGAGGTCACCGAGATCAGGCATCTTGCCGAACGCATCGGTCTCGAGACCCACGAATTCAACCATCGCGACTTCTTGCGCGGTCGCCTCGATCTTCCGGCAATTCTCTTCCGTGTCAGCCAGTTGCCGATCGCCCTGCTGGCGGAAATCGACGGTAACGGGTATCTCACTGCCCCGCAGGAAGACGGGCGCACGACTGTCGGCAAATCCGAGCTGGCCGCAAGTTACATCAGCGGCGGCGTATCCTTCTCGATCACCTATGCCAACGCCACCGAAGGCATGAAGGTCGGGTCGGCGCAGCAGATCGAACGGCGCCATTGGCTGACAGGAACGATGGGCGCTTTCTGGCGCACCTATTCGAAGGTCGTGCTGTCGGCGATCTTCATCAATCTGCTGGCCATCGCCTCGCCGATCTTCACCATGAACGTCTATGACCGCATATTGCCGAACAAGGCGATATCGACGCTTTGGGTGCTGGCGATCGGTATCGGTGCCGTCATTCTTTTCGACCTGCTTCTGAAGACGGCCCGGGCCTCGCTCATCGACTATGCCGGGCGCAAGGCGGACCTGCGGATATCGTATTTGCTGTTCGAGAAGGTGCTGAATTCATCCTTGTCCGCGCGCCCGGGCTCGACCGGCGAATATGCAAATCGCGTCACTCAATATGAGTTCGTCAGGGAGTTCTTCACCTCCAACACCATCAGCGTCTTCATCGACACGGCCTTCGTCTTCATCTTCCTGCTGGTCATCTACGCGATCGGCGATTGGTTGGTCATCATACCGGCCTTGGCATTCGTGGCGTCGGTGATAGTCGGCCTCGTCACGCAACGCCGCATCGGCAAACGGGTCGCCGCCTCGATGAATGAAGCATCCCAGCGCCAGGCCTTGCTGGTCGAGTCCATCTCCACGCTGGAAACAATCAAGTCCCTGCGCGCCGAAGCCTATTTGCTGAGGAAGTGGGGCGAGCATTCGAAGAACGCGGCCAACACCTCCGAGAAGATCAAGCAGCTCTCTGCGGCGGCCGGCAACATCACCCAGGCCATCCAGCAGCTCGTGACGGTCGCCCTGGTCGTGGCCGGGGCCTATGCCTTTTCGGAAGGGCATGTTTCGACAGGAGCCATTATCGGCACGGTGATGCTGGCGAGCCGGGCCGTGGCTCCGCTCGGCCAGATCGCGATCACCTTGTCGAGATTTCGCCAGGCCATGCTCTCCCTGAGAATGGTGAATTCCATCATGGCCCAACCGGAGGACCGGCCGGACACGGTGGGCTTTGTCAATCGCCCGATCCGCAATGGGGCGATGACGTTCAAGAATGTCGGCTTCGTCTACCCCGGCTCAGAAAACGAGGTTCTGTCCGGCCTGAACTTCTCGGTGAAGCCGGGCGAGCGCATCGGCATCATCGGCCGCATCGGGTCAGGCAAGACGACGATGGGACGCCTGATCGGCAGGCTTTTCCTGCCGAGTTCAGGCGAGCTGCTGCTGGATGGCATCGACATCCGCCAGTATCACCCGTCGGAGGTGCGCGCCGCCGTGGGTATCGTCGCGCAAGCCGGCGATCTGTTTTCGGGCACCGTGAAGGAGAACCTGCTCATGGCAGCTCCCGAGGCTACCGACGAACAGATCATCGAAGCCGCAAAAGCCGCCGGCGTCGACGAGTTCGTCTCTCGCCATCCACGCGGCTACGACATGAATGTCGGCGAGCGGGGCACCAATCTTTCCGGCGGGCAGAGACAGACGGTGGCGATTGCCCGGCTGCTTTTGACCAAGCCGAAGATCGTCTTTCTGGATGAACCGTCCGGCTCGATGGACTTGGCTTCGGAACGACAGCTGATCAAGCAACTCAAGACAGCATTTGACCGCAACACGACGCTGATCGTCTCGACGCATCGCTTCAGCATGCTCGAATTGGCTGATCGCCTTATTGTTGTCGAGCAGGGAAAGATCGTTGCCGATGGACCAAAAGAACAAGTCATTCAGGCGCTGCAGAGAACCAATACCTGAAGGAACAAATTATATCGGGCTGAAACCGATATAATAACGGGGCGTAGGAAATGCTTGCCAGGGAAGACCGCCCGCCGCTTTTTGCGACGGCGTCCATATTCATCATAGCGGCGCTCTTCGTCGCCTTTGTCGCTTGGTCATCATTCGCCGAGGTCGACGAGATCGCGCGTGGCGACGGCAAGGTCATACCGGCTTCCAAGACCCAGGTCATCCAAGCCAGCGAGCCGGGCGTCGTTCAGGAAATCGCTGTTAAGGTGGGGCAGGTCGTCAGGAAGAACGACCTTATCATTCGTCTCGACAACACTTTGAACACGTCCAGCCTCGGCGAACAGCAGGCCAAGGCGCGGGCCCTGCAAACACGGATCGCCAGGCTCAAATACGAACAGAGCGGCAGCATCACCGGATCGTTTCCGTGTCCGCAGGATATTCAGGCGGTGGCGCCGGAAATCTGCGACAACGAGCAAAATCTCCTCGTTGCCCGGCGCGAAAACTTCGACAACAAGCTGTCGGTGCTCAAGTCGCGCCTCGATCAGCGCGAAAAGGAACTCGACGAGGCGAACGCCAATCTCGACCGCCTGACAAAAAACCTGGACGTGAGCGACCAGCAGGCGAAGCTGGTCGACGCGATGGTCAAGAAAGGTCTGATGGCAAGGACCGAGCAGCTCAAGGTCGAGCAGGAGCAAACCGAACTCAACGGCCAATTGAACCTGGCCGGCGAGACGATAAAGAAGGCCAAGTCGGCGATCACCGAGGCGCAGCTTCAGGTCGAGGAACTCGGGCTGCAGTTGAAGCAGGAAGCGCTCGATGACCTGACGCAGGCCTTGGCCGATCTTTCGGTGGTGGACGAAACCATTCGCGGCGCGACCGACAAGGTCGCGCGAACGGATATCCGTTCTCCGGTGGACGGGATCGTCAACACGATGGAACTGAACACCGTCGGCGCTTTCGTCCAGCCCGGAACTGTCGTAGCCGGCATCGTGCCCACTTCCGAGACATTGCTGGTCGAAGCACGTGTTTCGCCCCGCGATGTCGCCTTCATCCGCCCCGACCAGGATGCCTTGATAAAGGTCACGGCTTACGATTTCTCGATCTTTGGCGGCATCGAAGGCAAGGTTTCCAATATTACCGCGGACAGCCTGGTCGATCAGAAGACTGGCGAGCCCTATTATCAGGTGCGCGTTTCAACCGACAAATCGACACTGGAGCGAGACGGAAAGGCATATTCGATCATCCCCGGCATGATCTGTTCCGTGGATATCAAGACCGGACGCAAGACGATCCTGAGCTACCTGCTGAAGCCGATCAACAAAGCACGTCAGGAGGCAATGAGTGAGCGCTAGCGCCATCTCTCCCCCGCCCCCCGAAGACCGTTTGCTTCTGCCGCAGCCGACAGAAGATTTCGAGCTCGAGTTCCGCGTCGTGGCGCGCGGCGGCACAAGGCGCGGCATCCGTCTGGAACGGGCCTTCTGGCTTTCGCTGAAACAGATGGCCGAGAGCCGCAAATGCACCATCGGCATGCTGGTCGACGAGATCGCCGAAAGTCACGCGGAGAACGGAAACCTGACCTCGGCAATTCGGGTGGCCTGCATTCGCGCGTTGGGACACGAGAACCTGAATTTGCGCAGGCTTGCGTCGATCAGGACGGTAAACGCCATTCTGCTTGCCTGTCCGTCGCCGGCTTTCGCTTTGGCATCGACCAAGAAGATCGTGACGTTCAATGCGCCATTCCAGCAATTGGTCAAACGGCAGTTGCCGACGGCGTTCGACGGAGACACGCGGCAGGACCTGAAGCTGGCGCTGGATCTCAACGTGGCGGATATATTCGCGCGCCTCGACACCAACGGCGACGTTGCCGTTGCGAGCGGATTTGTGATCGGCGCCGGTGAGCGCCGTTACCGGGGTCAGCTTAACGTGGTGCGCGCGCCGGTGCTGGACCTGGAATTGCTGATGGCTTTTGTCTTCAACGGTTAGAGCCGCTCATCGTTTCGCAATTCCCGGCGGCAGCGCTATGCATTTTTCCTGAAATTGCTCTGGGCATTCGGCCAGGACAAAAACGCGGCCGCGCTTTGCCTTTACTTGACTTCCATCTGCGCGCCTTCGCCAGGCGCGACGGTTTCGAAACCGCCCTTGACGTCGGCCATCTGCGCGGCCCCCGGTTTGGACCCATGGATCCATGCCCGGTCGGTGCTGAACGAGTACAGTGGCTGATAGTCCGGAAGAGCGCTGTCCTTGAGCACCGTATTGTTGAGACTGTCGAGAATGTAAGCGCCGCTTGCAGTGCTCACCGAAAGCACGGCGTGGAAGAAACCTCGCTTGCGGTCCTGGAGAACGACGAGCGACATACTGCGTGCCGGAATGCCGGTCCTCAGCAACGCCGTCATCTTGAGAATGGCGAAGTCCTCGCAGTCGCCGGCGCGATTGGCGAGGATTTCCGAAGGCTTCGCCCAATAGTCAAGCTTGCCGTAAACGACGCTGTCCTTCCTGTAGGCGATCAGGTGGTTGATGCCGCTGTTGATGAACGACAGTTTTTCGACAAACCCCTTGCCTTGGGCAGCCGAAACCATGGCCGCGAAGGCCGGGCTCTTGTGGTCGCAGGGACTGCCGGCGGTGCAACTGGTTATGGCCTGATAGACCGGTGCCCAGCGCGCCGAAACCGGAAAATTGCGCATGGACAGCGCAACCGACCCGAACACGCCCGGGATAATCGACGCAGTCTGCATCGGGTCGATATCCCTGCCTTCTTGCGCCATCAAGGCGCTGGACCGGTCTTGCACGGAAACGGGATTGTAGCCGTTCAGGACGAGGCTGATCTGGTAGGCGGCGGCCGGCTGCCAGGGCTGGTACCTCCGCAGCGAAATGCCGCCGAGGCCAGGCGGCGCCTGGACCGTCCCAAGCAGTGCCGTTTCGGGCAGGAAATCCCTGATGACGGGCCCGGCAAGGGCTGGCTGCGCCGCGCCGGCCATCCCCAGCGCCAGCAGAAGCAGCTTGAGTTTTCTCTTCCCCGGAGCATTCTTTTGTTTTTTCATGACGCCCACCTTTGACCGTGGACGCTACCAATCTTGTCTCAAATTACTGGAAATGAAGGTGGATAACTTTCCCGCAAAGTGATTTTGCTATTTTGTGTAAAATTTTATACGCATTTATACTTCTATTTACCAAGTTTTTCGCGCTAGTCGTGGCAAAGCGCCGCGCATTCCAAGCAAGATATAACTGATTATATCTTCACAGTTTACCAAGCGTAAAAAAAGTCATCGAACGCATATCCAAATATATAGAATGGATTGACGGACCGTTGCAAAGTCGAGGCGCCGCCTGTCTCTTTCCGGGAAATGCCGGAGGGGTTAAAGCTATGACGACCAGTATTGAGTTGGACAACGTTTCGAACTCGTGGGACGAGCATTCCGTCTCCAACGATCACCACGACCTGACAGCGCCGATCCAGTTGGTGGTGCAGGCCGCGCCGGCCGAGCAAGCGGCGGCGCCGGCTCAAACAGCGCCGGCAGCGGCCGAGCCTGTGCCGGTCGATGTCGGGGGCGGCGCGCCGGCGGCTGCTCCGCCAGCGGCAAATGCCCCCCACGAATACGTGGCGGACGCAAGCAACGTCGTAAAGCTTCCCGCCAACGTCTCGATCGACAACATCAAGGTCGACGGCCAGAACCTCGTGCTCGAGCAGGCGGACGGCTCGGTCATCGTCATCAAGGACGGTGCCCTGAATGTGCCGACCTTCATCATCGGCGAAGTCGAAGTGCCGCGTGTGGCCTTGATCGCCGCGCTGGAAGCGAGCCATGTCGATGTCGCCTTTGGCGCGGACGGCTCGATATCGGCGGGCCCGGGAGGTTCGACCTCGAGCGCCGGCGGCAATTTCGAACAGCCTGCCGGCGGGATCGGCGACGGCTTCGGCCTGTCGGCCCTCCTGCCACCAACGGACCTGCAATTTGGGCAGCCGGATCATCGCGAATTGTTCCCGAGCCTCCTGGAAAATGATTCCACTCCCTCCATTGGCGCCATAGGGGAAGCGACGGTCCATGAGGCCGGCCTTCCGGCCCGTGGCGGCGAGTCGGCCGGCTCGGATGCAGCGTCGGACTCCGAGACGATATCGGGCACGATCGGCTTCACCTCGCCGGACGGCGTGTCGGAAGTGACGCTGGGCGGCCATGTGCTGACCGGTGCCCCGCAGACCTTCAGCGACGCTACCGGCTCGCTGACCGCAAGCTATGTCTATGATGCTGCCTCGGGCGTTGGCACGATCAGCTACTCCTATACTCTCGGCGACAACACCTCGGGCGACAATACGAGCGTGAATTTTGCGGTTGGGGTGACGGATGGCGATGGCGACACGGCTCCTCCCGGCAATCTGGTCATCAACATCATCGACGATGTGCCGACGGCCCATGCCG
This sequence comes from Mesorhizobium sp. B2-5-13, assembly GCF_006440535.1. Lineage (NCBI taxonomy): Bacteria > Pseudomonadati > Pseudomonadota > Alphaproteobacteria > Hyphomicrobiales > Phyllobacteriaceae > Mesorhizobium > Mesorhizobium sp. B2-5-13. The sequence continues at coordinate 47,323 of NZ_VFUI01000029.1, forward strand.
ACAGCAACGACGTGACCGAGGGCGTCCTGCTCACCGTCACGGCCGCGGCCGGCGTGCTGACCAACGACATCGCCGGCGCCGATGGCGCCACCGTCAGCGGGGTGCGCGCCGCTGGTGCGGACACTTCAACCGCGGTGACCGGCGGGGTCGCCACCGACATAGCGGGCCTGCACGGTACGCTACATCTCAACGCCGACGGGTCCTACACCTATCAGTCGACCGCCAACAACATCACCTCGGCG